>JABDDC010000007.1 GCA_013287815.1 Chlamydiota bacterium | reverse complement strand
TAAATATTTTAAAAAGATTAACTTTTGTCAAGAATTAAATCAACCTGAAAAACAGCAGTTCTTTATTCGAGCACTTCCTCGCGCTCATATTCAACGCCATTGAAATCCAGGAGAGTAAAAATCTCTTCGATTTGTTGACCAAATCATGTGAAAAATTAAATTGCTAAAAATTTTTCCTTCATCGTAATGCAAATCCATATGAACCTCTTGTTAAAAAATAAAGTTTGAAAAAAATGGTATTTTTTACAAGCAAAATATTGTATATTGAAGTTTTAAATGATCTTGGCAAAGGTGTTTGTAATGGTCTTTTTCTTCTTCATATTCTTTGCCTTCCTAGAGCTGACAGAGTTCTGGGAGAACGAAAGATCTTCAATCTCTTCTTTTAAAAAAAAACGGAGCAAGCCATGAAAAGATATCATGAATTAAATAAAGATGAAGAAAGAGTTATCGTCCATAAAGGGACAGAGATGCCGGAGTCCGGTTCGTTTAACCATTTCGATCATCCCGGTGTATTCATTTGTAAAAGGTGTGACTCTCCTCTCTATATTTCTGAAAGTAAGTTTTCATCAGGATGCGGATGGCCGAGCTTCGATGATGAACTTCCCGGCACTGTTGATAGGAATACCGATGCCGATGGCCGCCGTGTCGAAATTCTCTGCAAGCAATGCGGAGCCCACCTGGGACATGTGTTCCAGGGAGAAGGCTTTACCGATAAAGATACGCGCCATTGCGTCAACTCTCTTTCGCTGGCATTCGTTCCGCAATATACCAAAGAAGGGTATGAGCGGGCTATCTTTGCCGGCGGATGCTTCTGGGGGGTAGAACACCTGCTGAGCAAAGAACCAGGCATCATCCGGGTCACCTCAGGCTATACAGGCGGCCATTTGGTCAATCCAACGTACAAAGAAGTGTGCGAAGGAAATACCGGCCATGCAGAAGCTGTTGAAGTAGTTTTTGATCCAAAAGTCACCAGCTTTAAGAAGCTCGCTACACTTTTTTTCGAGATCCACGATCCCTACCAAGTCAACCGGCAAGGCCCTGATATTGGGCAGCAATACCGATCAGCGATTTTTTATCTCTCCAACAAGCAAAAAGAGATCGCCACAGACCTCATTAAACAGCTCCAAAAAGCGGGCTCCAAACTCGCCACACAACTAAGCCCCGCAACCCAATTCTACCCTGCTGAGGACTACCACCAGCACTATTACGATAAAAATGGCAAGGAGCCCTATTGTCATACTAGGGTAAAGCGCTTTAGATAAAGGATGAAAAGTGAAGTTAATTTGTTAATTTAGTTAATTAACAAAATTTGACAAATTAATTGTTAATTGTTAAACTTGTTAATAGATAGATTATTAGTTAATATAACTTATTAACTTGTGTAATTCACACAAGAAAATGGCAGGTTTATACCCTGCAGGAGGTTTGTATGGCTAAGGAATCTAGGCAGCGGAAAAACGATCGCAAGAAACCCACAATGACCTTGAAAGAAAAAAGGGCCAAAAAACACGAAAAACAACGATCTAAATTAGAGCATCATGCAGACATCATGCAAGAACATTCAGATGCAGAGTTCTAAAAAAATGTAATCTTGAAGTAACCGCGGAAGCGGTTTAAGATTTCAGCCCCGCGCGAAGGAGCTGTAGGCTCCAGGCGTGGGGTATGGGCGCGTTTATATATTACAGCCGCTGCAGCGATGTAAGTAGCTTCCACATCTCTCTCTTATGCCCCTACCGGGGCTGTGATATATAAATGCACCCATACCCCACGCTTGGAGCCTTTTGGCTTCTTCGCGAGGAGCTGTCATTTTGCGCCACTACCGTGGCTATTCCGGTCACTCTTACGTACCCATCCTTTAGCTCTTAACTTCGCCTTTAGCCTTGATTTTGGCATCTTTGAGGACCTTCGTCCAAACGGACTCCTTGTCCTTTACTTTGTTGATATCTTCTGTCTGGTATGTCAGCAGGACTGTCTGCTTATCTCCAGTGAACAGCCGTGTCCAACCATGAATACCTTCCGCTTTTTCATCATTTAATGACCATTCATAAAGAACTGAATCGGGAGCTTTATCAAGTATTTTGACACTGACTTTCAGACTGGGAAATTGGAGCTTATACATATTCTCAATGGATTCTTGGTCAACCTGTCCGCTGGGTAGGTCGACTTCTACTGCACCAAACGATTCTTTCGTCGTTTCGATGGTAGCATCCTTGGGAATGTAAACCAGAGACTTTGATTTAGTCTCTCCCGTTTTCCCTTCCAATTCGTTGGCCACTTTCCATTCTTGACTACGAGGCAGATTGAATTCTACATCACCGATCTCTTCGGCCACAACTGCACTCGCAAACAGGCAAGCTGCCAACATCAAAAATTTTTTCATATATATTCCTTTGTTAGTTAAAGTATCTTTAATTTGACATTAGCATATATAGAAATATATTTGTAATTTTTTAAATGGATTGCAGCTCCACAGAAAGGGACAATGGGACTTAGAGGACAAAAAAACCAATCACAGCCTCTTTCATTTACCCACTAACGATGAGCCAAAAATTAACTGTTAAGGAATAGGTTTTCAAATGGGTGATGGTTTTTCCATCTATAGGCATTAAAATCACGCTTATCAGTCGATAAGATCTTACCATGTCCGATATGCTCTGCCAAGATAACCAAAGAAGCATCAGCCAAATCCATGGGTAAGTCAATATATTTACGCATGAGTTCTTGAATGCGCGGTACTTGATCTTTACTTAGTTCAAAAACTGAGAACGCACCGTAAAAGTACATATCGAGAAATTTCTCAGATTCTAAAGGCGAAACTTTTCCGAGCATATAGCATGTCTCTACAATCACAGGCCATGTTGTTATCCATTCCATCCTCTCTGTAGACTTAAGCATCTGTTTTGCTTTTTCATGATGAGCATCCCTATAGGAAGCTAAAGCAACAAAGATCCCTGTATCAATAAGCAATTGATTATTTATACTTTTTTTTAAGATACTCATCTATTTCTTGTTTGTATGTTTCGGACAGATTGCTTTTTGCTTCAATAGCTCCAATAAAACCTGCTTGCTCAAACATCTTATATCTGGTCATTTTAGGTTTTTTGGATTTTGTTGATTGATAAAGAAGGTGAATAGCAGATTGAATAACTGCTGTCTGATTCACGCCAAGCTCCTTTTTAAGAAATTGAAGCTCTATTAGCGTATCTTCCTTTACCCTACTGCTAATGGTTTTTTCTGTCATTTAGTCCTCCTTTTCCTGTATTACTAATTGTAATACATTTTTCTATTTTTGTCAAAACCATTAAATAAAGCTGTGCCAAGGCGGATCATTGTGGCTCCCTCCTGAATGGCAATGGAGTAGTCGTTGGACATACCCATGGAGAGCTCTTTGAAGGCAGAGGGATCTACCATTTTCCCTTTCCATTTGTACAAGAGATCATGAAGTTGTTTAAAGCAAGGTCTGATAATCTTTTCATTCTGGGTGAATGGTGCCATCGTCGTCAGACCAATGACTTTTAGATTGGGCAGATGAATGGCATCCAGCTCTCTTTCCCATTGGTCTGGGCTCATACCGTGTTTGGAAGCTTCACCGCTGATGTTAACTTCTAAAAGGATGGAAACAGGTTTGACGCTTAGTTTGGAAATTTTCTGGGCCAAGGGAACTGAATCGACCGAATGGATGACATTGAATAGAGATAATGCTTTGCCGACCTTATTTTTTTGCAGTGATCCGATGAGGTGCCATTGGCAATCTGGAAATAGAGGAATTTTATCTTCTGCTTCCTGAATTTTACTTTCTCCAAACACACTGCAACCGGCATTATAGGCTTCTTTTACTGCTTCGACAGTCTGATTTTTAGTGACGACAATGAGTTGAATATCACTGAGATTTCTTCCAGAGGCTTTGGACGCTTCGTCCATCTTTCGTTGCACAGTCTGATAATTTTCAGCAAAACTCATCATTACTATAAACCCTTGGGCTTACCAAATATCTCGTAATAGATAAGCATATTTTTTGGATGCTTAAGCTCATCTAATATCACTTTTGCAAGTGATTTCTCCGCTACTCTTCCCTCGACTGAACCAGAGCCGGGCTCAATCTCTGTCTTAACCTTACGGGTCCCTAGAGGACTGACAAGATGACGATTTTCTGTTTTGCTCTTGATATGTTCATTTTTCAATGGAGAGACGAGATGTCTTAGTTCTAAGGAATCTCTTTTTCTCTTTAGCATTTGTGGAACAAGAGGCTTCGGTGGTGCGACTTTCTCTTCCTGAACTCGTTCCCTTCGCTCGACTTCCTTTAAAAATTCGTGCAAAGGGATTTCTTCAGGTTCTTCTTCTTTGACCTCACCTTTAATAACTGGCTCATTTTTCTTCATAGCATTCCTGAAGAACAAGAAAAGCAAAGCCAGCGCGCTTATAACAAATCCTACCCAGTCCATTACCCTCCTAAATCACGCTAAATTTTCAAGCAAAGATACAAAGACGATCTTTGGATAAGTGACGCTAAAGTTTCAACGCAAAGGCGCAAAGGCGCAAAGAACGCAAAGGTGTCTCGCAGGTCAATAAAATATCCTTTTTTTCTAAAGTACTATTGAATATATTGTTGTCCTACATGATTCCTTTGCGATCTTTGCGCCTTTGCGTTTAATTTTAGGTGCCGTTTATCCTAGCGCCTTTGTGTTGTATATTTATATTTTTTCTTTTTCCTCTGGCCGCGCAAGTGACTTGCGCATGTCGGTATCAGCCTGAATATTTTGGATCCTCTGATAGTCCATGATTCCCAACCTTCCGCTTCTGAACGCCTCAGCCATTGCCAATGGGACTGCTGCCTGCGCTTCAACGAGCTTGGCTTCCATGTCGCGCACTTTTGCTGAGTTTTCCTGTTCGACCGCAACGGCCATGGTACGCCGCTTTTCTGCTTCAGCTTTGGCGATGCGGATATCCGATTCTGCCTGGTCTGTACGAAGTCTGGCACCGATGTTTTCACCCAGATTGATTTCCACGATGTCGATAGACAGGATGGTGAAGGCAGTCGATGAGTCTAGACCTTTTTCAAGCACTAGCTTGGAGATCTTTTGCGGAGATTCAAGTACCTGTTTGTGGGTATCCGATCCGCCGATGGCACTGACGATCCCCTCGCCTACTCTGGCGATGATGGTCTCTTCGGTTGCACCGCCGACCAGCTGGGCGATATTTGTCCGGACAGTCACACGGGCGCGGCAGTTGAGCTGAATACCATCTTTAGCGACGCCGGTGATGTATCCGCCACCACCAGGACAGTCGATGATACGTGGATTGACCGATGTCTGAACGGCTGCTTTAATATCTCTACCGGCAAGGTCGATGGCTGTGGCACGGCGCCAGTCGAGTGGAATGTTAGCTTTGTCGGCAGCGATCAGCGCTTCAACCACGTTGGTGACATGTCCGCCGGCCAGAAAATGTGTTTCAAGGTCGGATACAGTAATTGTCTTCAATCCAGCTTTGAAAAGGTTGATCCTGGCATTGACGATGACGCGCGGTGGAATTTTCCTTAGGCTAATGCCTATAATGTTTAACAAAGGAATCGGCGTTCCTGACACAAATGCCTGGAACCAGAGGCTGATAAAGCGCCCAAGCATACTGAGGATTAGAATGAGGATGACGGCAATGGCAAAGATAAAGATATAAAATTCTAAGCTTGCCCCGGTAATTTGACTTTGCATTAACATTTTCATGATTTGGTTTCCTTTTTCTTTACAATTAAACTTTCTTCTTGTCCAGTGAGAACGAGCACCTCTTCCCCTTTAGGAATGTATCCTGTAATAGAAATGGCCTGGTGTTGTTTTCCATCGACCAGGATATACCCTCCCGGTTTTAAGTCGGACAAAACAGTGCCGGCTTTTCCAAGAGCGGTCTTATCGAATGAGGAAGCTTGGTATCCTTCCTGATCTTTGTTTGAGTAGATGCTGAAATCTGATTTGGTGCTGACAATTTTCTTTAGTGTGAATTTGATGAGCAGTGCAACAGATATGGTCGCAAAAATAATGAAGATGATAATGGCGACCACTGAATTGGTCTGAGAGGCAAAGGTGATGATGCTTGCGAGGACAAATAATCCACCCAGAACACCCATGACAGCTCCCGGAAGATAAAATTCAAGCATAATCAACAGCAGTCCAATGGCTAATAATAGAAATGAAATCATACTTGTTTGCTCACTCTTACCACATTACCATCCAGTCTTGCCACAACGATTGGCTCAAGCGCCTCAATGAATCCGCCGGTGCTGACAGCATCAAATACCTGTTCATCCACTAAAATTTTGCCGGCAGGGCGCAAAGTTGTCAAAGCCGTGCCCGTAGAGCCTACCTTTGGCAGCAGGGCAACCGGAGTCCCCGACACATATCCTTCGGAGGCATCTTGTTCTTTTCCAGCTAACACGAAACGGTTAAAACCCTTGAATCCGGGGAGTACATAAATCGCCAAATAAACGATGATCAAAGCGCTTAAAATGAGCGAACCGGACAGCCAGGCCAGCCGATAAATAAAATGTTCACCTGCCGCATTTAGAGTCTTTGTGTCGTATTCAAAACTGACGTTACCGACGCCCGGGATCAACATACCAAAGAGTCCGAAAAGAAACAAAATGATCCCCACAAAGCCCAACAAGCCAAACGATGGTAAGAAAAAGAGCTCGACAATGATTAAAATCAATCCGGTCAAAAGAAGGATCAGCTCCAGCCAGTTGGCGATCTGTAAAGAGAAGCTCGATAAGACAATCATGAACAGGCAGATAGCTGCGATTGATCCGGGCAGGCTCATGCCGGGATTGTTAAATTCGATATAGGCTCCGATAATCAGTCCCATCATCAACAATGAAGAGACAAGCGGTGATGCCAGAAAAACAAAAAAGCTGGTCTTCCAGTCCATCTTATACTCGTCAATAGTTGCCTGTGGGATCTTAGCAAAAAAAGAATTTTGAAATAGTAGATTCTTTTTGGCCGGCCATTTGCCGGCCGTTTTTTCTTCTTCAGTGATAGGCGCAAGCTTTTTTGGTGGCAGGATTAAATCGGCAACTCCGTATTCCTTCATCTTTTCCGCTTCAAGTGTTAATAACTTTCCTTTGGGGGAGACAACAGTATCGACGGGTTGGATCTGATTCTCATTTTCAAGCTTGATGAATTTACCGTTCCGTCTGATGATGATGAGATCCTTATCGACCATTCCTTCAGCAATCAAAGGATCGCGATCAAAGAAGCCGGCACGGCTGGCAAAGTCGGCCCGGATAGCTGAGTTAACTTTCTCCGATGCAGACTCCATCTTACCTGTCTCCCCAGCTAGCACCGGCTCGGCTGCCCCCATGCTACCATCTTTGACAGTCGCGATGAATCGGCACGAATAGGCCAGCATCGCTCCGGCAGAAATCGCCCAGTTATCAATCAGGGCCACTACGGGGATATCGTTCTGGATGTCGATCTCCTTCAATGCATCGGAGATTTTCTGAGCGGCAAAGACCTCTCCTCCTGGCGTATTCAGATCGAGAATGATGAATATCGGTTTTGTCTTTTTATAGTCGTCCAGTGCCTGTTTGATATAAAGCCAGGTGGCATCAGAGATAGCCGTTTCATGATCGCCTACATAAATATAGCCGACATTATTCGGCCCCTGATCATTGTAATGGATGTATTTTTTCAGCTTGTCTTCGGTACTATCATCGGCAAAAGCAAAACCAAAAAGCAAGACAGAGGAAATAAGTAGAAAAATTTTTATCATATTCCTCTTTTATAGAGGGATTTTAGTGAGATGTCAAGTTTTAAAGACTATAGTTAAGAAAAGCGATGCAGTTCAATATAAGAGTTGATCTGAGGCTGATCACGTTGTGATGGCGGCAGGCATAGATAGCCGTCAACTGTCCTGAATAAACGACCAATCTGTAAATACGGAAGGGGTTAAGGTTCCATTGCACCATGACACTGTAAGTCACCAAGATAAGAGGAAACAGCAGCGTTGCTACTGCCGTCACCTTAGCTGTTGTCTTCGGGTTTAAGCCTGCCACCGACCCAATGCCGTAGCCAGCGAATCCGTTCAATACAGTCCGCTGTAAATGATCTATTAAAGAATAACCGGAAATACTCATTTTAGCCGCAATTTTCATCCATAAAAGTCAGGATCGCATCTCGACTTTTAACAAGATTTTTTTCTTCATGCACAGAGGAAATAAACCAGGTCTCATGTGCGGATGGAGGAATATAGATCCCCTGGTTAAATAATGCGCGGAAGAGCTGTGCGTAGAGCCTGGTATCTCCTGCAACCGCATCCTCCAGATTATTCACTTTTTTACTTCCAAAGAAAAGGGTGAACATTGATCCGACCTGCTGGATGCAGGCGTTCCATTTCTTTTGCTTGATGTTATCTTTAATCGGCTGGACAAAGGAGTCAGTCTTGCGCTGCAGATCTTCATAAAAACCGGTTTTTTGTACCAGTTTAATGCTTTGCAGACCTGCTTCCATGGCAATCGGATTGCCTGACAGCGTACCTGCCTGAAAGACAGCCCCGAGAGGTGCCAGACAGTCCATCACATCGCTTCTGCCTCCAAAAGCGGCGACCGGGAGTCCTCCGCCGATGATTTTACCAAAGCATGTGAGGTCGGGCTTGACCTTATAGATTCCTTGTGCCCCTTTCAGGCCAACCCTAAAGCCGGTGATTACCTCGTCGAAGATGAGGAGGGCACCGTGCTTTTTAGTTTCATCGCTTAAAAATTTAATAAATTCATCTGTGGCAGGGACAACACCCATATTCCCTGCAACTGGTTCCAGTATGACCGCCGCAATCCGGTCTGCATAGGCGGGATGGTTAAAAACGGCTTTACATGCTTCTATGTCGTTGTAAGGCAAAGAGATGGTGTACTTGACAATTTCGGCCGGAATGCCTGAAGAGGAAGCGGAAGGGCACATTTCGATGAGGCTTGATCCGGCCTGAACCAGGAAAAAGTCGGCATGGCCATGGTAGTTGCCGGTAAACTTAATGATATAATCTTTCTTAGTAAAGCCGCGCGCCAGCCTGGCAGCTGACATCGTTGCTTCCGTGCCAGAGGAGACAAAGCGAATTTTTTCGACCGAGTCAATCAGCTTGACGATTTCAGCTGCCAACTCCCCCTCTACGGCCGTGGTGATGCCGAAGGAAAGACCTTTGGAGAGTCTGGACTGAATCCCTTCATTAATAGAGGGATGAGCATGGCCGTGGATGAGTGATCCCCAAGAACCACAAAAATCAATGTAGGAGTGGCCATCAGCGTCATAGATCATGTCTTTATTGCCGCGGTCGATCACCATCGGAGCCATGCCCATACTATAAAAGGCGCGGACGGGTGAATTGACTCCGCCCGGGATTACCTGGCACATCTTATCGTAAATTTCTTTGCTCTTTGGTCTATTCACGTTATCCCTCAAAAAATCGGTTTTAATTATATTTCAGAACTAATATCATTATATATATTAATTCCAATAATAGGTTTAATTTGAGACAAAAAAATAACACACTCCATCTTTTTTGGGGACTCTTATTTTTACTTTTATTTTCTTTTTGCGATGCCTATGAAGTCATTATTCGAGGAATTGATGATGTTGCAACGTTAAAATTAATTGAATCGTCGTCACAACTTGAAAAGTTGAAGGATTCTCCGCCAGCCACTTTGATCGGATTAAACCGGCGAGCGGAAGGGGACATGGTCAACATCATCGAGGCACTCCATAGCCTTGCCTATTATCATGCTAAAGCTAATTTTGATATTATGAACAACGGCTCGAAAGTGATCGTACACATTGAAACAGGACCGATCTACCCGTTAGCGCAGTTTACCATACGCTATTGGCAAAAAGATGTAGAGATCCAGCCGGAATGCACCGTTACACTGCAAGATCTAAAAGTCGTCATCGGCGATCCCGCTCTCCCAGAAACTATTATCACAGCTGAAGATATCCTCCTCGACAAACTCAATCTGTGCGGCTACGCCTTTGCTGTTATCAAAAAACGGGAAACCTTTGCCAACCAGGCTGAAAAAAATGTGATCGTCGTGATCGATGTCGATATTGGCCCACTCACCTACTTTGGCCCCCTTAAAATCATCGGTTTGGAGCGGGTCAAGGAAGAATATATACACAAAAAGCTGGGCTGGCAGGAAGGGGAGCTGTACGATCCGCGCAAGGTGGAAAAGACACAAGAAGCTTTGGAGATGGCAGGGTTATTTAAATCGATTAACTTAACCCACGCGGAAGAGCCTGTCGATGGCAATATTCTCCCCCTTGATGTCACCTTGCTGGAGGGGAAGCAGCGGAGCATAGGGTATGGAATCAGTTACACCTCTGAATTTGGTCCAGGCGTCATGGGCGAATGGGAGGATAGGAACACCCTTGGTCTAGGGCAGAAATTCAGCATCAAGGGCAATATCTTTGCAAAATTGCAGGAAGGGACCATCACCTACCTGATCCCCGATTACCAAAAACAAAACCAGAATTTTATCTGGCAGGTCGATTACAATCACGAGCAAACGAAGTCTTTTACCGAGTCGGCATTGTCATTGTCAGCGACAATAGAAGAAAAGTTGAATGAACATACTCGCTTCTCATACGGATTGATGTATAAACTGCTACGCAGCTCAAGATCTAATCATAACGGGACATTCGATTTGATCAAAGTTCCCTTGCAGTTTCGCTGGAGCAATGCCAATAATCTTCTGGACCCTAGTGAAGGCGCTGCTGTGCAATTAAAAGTGATCCCCTCGTTCCAGTTTATCCATCCGATGTTTGTTTATTCAATTAACACGTTGACAGGCAGCTATTACATCCCACTTTCCAAAGACCACCGCACCGTCTTTGCCCATAAGATCATGCTCGGATCTATCTTCGGATCGAGCGCATACGACATTCCGCCTCCAGAACGATTTTACGCCGGATCAGAAAATGCCATGCGCGGCTATAAATTTTTAACTGTCTGTCCTATCCTACGGGACAGGGATAATCATAAAAAGTACAAACCTTTAGGTGGACGATCCCTTTTCGTCTATTCGATAGAACTAAGAAAACGGTTTAGTGAAAATTTCGGATTAGTTGGCTTTTACGATATCGGATACGTATATAATTCCTGTTATCCTGAATTTAATAAAGAGATCCTGCAATCGATTGGTATTGGCTTACGGTATCATACGCCTATTGGTCCTCTAAGGCTGGATATCGCCAAGCCGTTGAATCGAAGATCGCATATCGACAACAGCTTTGAGGCCTATTTTAGTATAGGACAGGCGTTTTAATAAAAGGCTCATAAGAGGATATCATGCGTAAATTAATGAAGTTTTTCTTAAAGTCTGCGGTGGCATTGTTTCTGGTTGCCGTCATTTTTTGGATTGCGGTGCTGGGCTTGCTACAAACCAGGCAGGGGCAAGAATGGGCCTTGAGTAAAACGCTAGACTACATCCAGGAGAAGACCGGTACAACGGTTGAATTCGCCGACATTGAATTTGACTTTCCTCTGACTTTCCGGATCAATAAATTATCCTTCCTCCAAAATAAGGAAAAACTGGTCACAGTTGAACACCTAACTGCTGCCTGCACCTACGGAGCCTTGCTGGAAGGGCGGATCATCTTTTCCAATTTAAGCGCCGATGGGATCAACATTTTCAAAATACCCTCATCGCCGGATACAATTAACAAATCATCTTGGGATGGAACAACACTCCCCTTTTACATTAAGATCGAAAACCTTTTCCTCAACGCCATTAAGATCGATCCGGCTCTTACCACTAACATGCACCTGCCCGAACCTCTCAAGGAAATTGCTTTACAATCTAGTTTCAGCATTAAAGGCTTTATCTCCAATAACCCCTTCCGCCGTGGAATGACATCCCATCTGCTGATGCAGATTCAGGACCCTACCCATGCAGACCATCCAATTGTTCTGATGCTTCACACGCAAAAGAAGATCTTATCAGTTTCGTTCGAAGGCAACCACTTGCCACCACAAGCCTCCTCCATCTTATACCTTGATGCTAAATTCCAATTTTCAGCATCCGGTTTCATCCCCTCATGGGTAAGTTTGTTGAAAGATGAACCTTTGCAAGAACCGCTGGATGGCTTTTTCTCAATTGCTATAAGACCATCCAAAGAATTAATACCTTATCTGTCTAACCTGACGATGGTAGATGGCGCTTTTATTGTTCAGGGCAATCGGGAATTACATTTGAAGGAAGCGAAAATCAAAAGCTCTCTCTTCGAATTAATTGGACATGCTCAGCTAGACAAAAAATTAGCCTTCCATAAATGCCAATTTGATGGGGCTTTGAATTGTTTAGAAAAAATACATCCGAACCTTTCAGATAACAAAGGGGTTTCTTTTAGAGGTGCTTTAATCGGATCAATATTCAAACCGTCAGTGTCGCTGCAAGCATTTGCCCCTTCAATTAATGTCAAAGAACATGTCCTCACAAGCTTCAATGCAGCTTTGACCTCCTCCATAATAAATAAAGAATTCAAAGGATCGGTCAATGTCAACTTCGACTTTCTGCAAAACCCTGTCCAGCTTGCCGCCCTGTTTAGGATGGATGATAACCAAATAAGTGTTCAGGAGTTTCATGCGGCGGCCCTCAAGTCAAACCTGGCAGGAAATCTGGCCTATTCCCTACAAAATGACACGTTAACGGGAAAAATCAGCTTCGAACTTCCGTTCCTCGAAAACTGGTCTGTTTTCTTTCCGGAAGACATTCACGGCACTGCCAAGGGAGATATTCAATTTCTAACACAGGATGCCACAAAACAGCTGCTCGATGTCAAAGTAATTGCTCAATCGATCCAGTTTCAAGAAGTCTACGCAGACAAAATAGTTTCTTCATTGTCGTTCGTGCCGGCAGATAACAATCTCTTTCATGTTCACAACACAACTTCAGTAAAAGACATCTTTTGGAATAATAACACCGCCTACTCTATCGATATCGATTCCACATATCAGACCGATATAGTCCATCAAAAGATTTCAGATCTCAAAGCCAGCCTCAATAGCAAACGCCTTTCCTGGACAGGCGGATCAGCTGATGAAATAAACGTGCTTGCTGAAATGGACGGATCACTAAAAGAAAACTCAGGCAGCCTCCGGTTCTCGCTGCTGAATCTCTTGCAGGGAAGCTTCCTCATTTCCAACTTAGAGGGTGAAAGCACCATGGCAAATAAGGTGGCTGAGTGGCCATTTAAGCTGAATGCTGCCGGATTTTGGAATGAACATTGGACATCGAATAGCGAAGGTTTGTGGCATTATAATGATAAAGCCTTGACGGTGGATCTCAATCAATTAACAGGATTGCTTGGACCTTATCCTTACCGTCTTTTAGATCCAATTTCTATCTCAAAAAATAAACAAAACTTGCTCATCGACAAATTCAAGATCGAATTAAGCGATGCTGTTTTTGAAGGGACTTTAATGAAAACCAATGAAAATTTGGATTTGGAATTTGCAACCACGCCAATACCCACAGAACTATTCCATTTTGTCGCCCCTGAATTTCCTTTGACCGGACGTGTCTCCATCGCGGGATCAATCAATAGTACTCTCTCCTCTCCTGAGGGGAAAATGCAAATGCTATTGCACAACACCCAATTTACAGAGGAGATCTTCACCCAAAAACCTTTTATGGAAGGAGCTATTAACCTATCCTTCAATAATAAAGGAATTGCCTTGCAAAGCAGCATCAGCGGCATCGGAACTTCCCCCGTAACGGTCGACGGCACCATTCCACTAATAGTTAGCCTCGACCCCGTTGACATACATCTCAACCCTAATATTCCATTCGGAATTAATGTTCGCGCCGAAGGTGAACTGGATCCCTATCTCCACCTATTCTACAACGATGTTACCAACATCTCGGGACAAACTAAAATTGCTCTGCGGCTCAGCGGTCAAATGAATGATCCGCATATTGAAGGGAGCATCGACCTTTTCAATGGAACCTATGAAAGCCTCGACACCGGCGCTATGTACCATGACATTCAGGCTCGCTTCGAAGGAAGCGGATCAAAAATCCTTCTCAAGGACTTCATCGCCCATGACAATAAAAGCGGATCTATCACTGCTTCTGGTGAAATCCAGGTGGATAAAGAAAAAGACTTCCCTTTCATGATCAATGTCAACCCAAAGCAAATCTATGTCATGGAATCTGACTATGCCAATATCGCTATCAGCGGTCCCCTCATCATAACAGGAAACCGTCATAAAGCGGTCATCAAAGGCGATTTGAAAAGCGATGAAGTGGTCGTCCATTTGGAACAGGCTCTTCCTAAATCAGTCAAGCACATCGAAATCCAGTACATCAACGAACCTGAAGGCGAGCATCGAGTCCATAAAAAGAAATTAGCCGAATTCATCGATTTGGATGTCAACCTCACCCTTCCGGGAAATATCATGATTGAAGGCAAAAATCTCTCATCAGAATGGAAAGGGAATATCGCAGTCGCAGGCAATGTCGATGAACCTCTTCTCAACGGCGATCTTAGCCTCGTCAAAGGGACCTATAACCTCAACGGCAAAGAATTCAGCCTGACGCAAGGCAATATCCACTTCGGCGGTCTTCTTTCCAAAAAAACCACCCTTTACATCATCGCAGGAAAAGAAATCGACAAGATTAAAGCCGAAATCATCGTCAAAGGCCCTGCCAATAAACCGTCCGTCAGCTTCAGGTCAAATCCACCCTTATCGCAACGGGAGGTGATGGCCTACATCCTTTTCAATAGAGGTATCGCCGATATCACGCAAGATCAGGGCGACATGCTCAGCCAATCATTCATCGAACTCAATGACACTGCCCAATCCAACAAAAGCTACGACTTCCTCACGCGCTTCAGAAACAACATCGGCCTCGATCGCCTTGACATCACCACCAGCGATAGCGACAGCCAGGATGTCTCATTACAGGCAGGCAAATACATCACCGAGACGGTCTTTGTCTCCATCAACAAAAGCATCAATGACGTCGGCAACCGTGTGGCCGTCGAAGCCAAACTCCGCAAAAACCTCAAAGCCGAGGCAGAAGTCGAGGTAGGCGGTGAAACACAAGGCAAGGTCTCCCTCAAATGGAAGAAAGACTATTAGTAAGGCTTCGGCAAGCAAAACTGGGGAATACTGCGGGGCAGTGAAATTTTGGTTTATAAAAAATCGCTTCACAAAATTAAAAATTTACTCATAAAGTCATCTGTGCCAACGGTGTTCAGATCTTTCGCTCTTCTCAAATAATCCACTGTAACCTATTTTCTTTTGACAAAATTTGATTAGGTACTTAAGATCCTTTCCTAAGACTTACATAGTCTTGGTTGTATTTAACTTTTTTAAGTGAGTACAAAACCTTGGTTGTCTTTCGAAAACAAAATTTAGGAGATGAAATGAACGTATCAAATTTATTCTGGAACCCACTTACTACCACAGGTGTTGTAGCAGGCGCACAATTTGCTTTAAACTATGCACCAGTTATTAATAGCCCATTCACAACCACGCTGCAACTAACAGCACTCGTTGCTTTCGTAGCTGATGCTGCAGCACGAGTTGCCGGTGATATTCTTAAATTCAGCACAAATACTCAGTGGAAAAGTGCAAATGCACTTAGCACGTTGAGAGATGCCGGAGCCATCGGCCTTGCGGCTTGGGGTGCTCAGTGGTTAAATAACAACGTTTTGGTCAACTATGTTCCAACACTAGGAACTATTGACAACAACGGCACATTGGTAGTCTCTGTTGCTGTATTCCTTGCCCGTTTCGGTGCTGAAGTCCTCAAAGAAATCTATGATGGCCTTTCTACTTCTAAGCCTGCCACAAAGCCAATCTAATTCGCTCTGTCTTTTTTGTTGTTACAGCTCCCTGGAGATCTTTTCTTCAGGGAGCTTTTTTTTGCCTATTTCATTCATTTTTTATTATTTGTGGACTCTTAAATCTTTCTTTATTACAATGCACTTAATAATAAAAATTAAGATTTTATAATGAATTCCGGGCTTATAGGCGTATTATCTTCCGTCGGCGAATATGTGCTGCTCATCATGGGTGTGATCTCCGTATCGATACGACGTCCCCCTGCCTGGCCCCTTATCAGGGACCAGCTCTACAACATTGGCGTCTTATCTCTACCTGTCGTTGCCATCACCGGATTCTCTACAGGTATGGTGCTGGCTGCCCAAGCCTATTTCCAGCTCTCTGACAAGGGACTTGCCAGCGCCACAGGACTGATGGTAACCAAAGCGATGCTGGTGGAACTTGGACCGGTTCTAACTGCATTTATGGTGACGGGCCGTGTTGGAGCTTCCATGTGCGCAGAACTTGGCACCATGCGGGTCACGGAACAAATCGATGCGCTCAGATCAATGGCAGTTAATCCACAACGATACCTTGTCGCACCCCGCTTCATAGCAGGAATCTTTATGATGCCTCTTCTGACAGTGTTTAGCTCCATCATGGGCATCATGGGCGGCTATCTCATCGCCGTCTATTTCTATGGTATGTCACCCCAATCATTTTTAGATCCGCTGCCACAGCATGTCACCACCTTCGACTTTGTTAGCGGAATGGTCAAATCCTTTGTTTTTGGCATCATCATCGTTACTATCAGTTGCTATAAAGGAATGACCACTAAGGGAGGCGCTGCAGGAGTCGGCCGCTCCACAACCAGCAGCGTTGTCATCTGTTACTCGGTCATATTGGTTGTAAACTTCCTCTTAACGCTTGGTTTGAATTCCTCTTATGATTATATTGTAGAATTTATAGATACCTGGTTTTAAAGATGATCCGCGTACACGATGTCTGGAAAAAATATGGCAGCCTGCAAGTCCTGAAAGGACTGTCACTCGATATTAATGATGGGGAGACTTTGGTCATCCTGGGCCGCTCAGGTGTTGGTAAGAGTGTTTTGCTGAGACAGATTATTGGACTTGAAAATCCAGATAAAGGATATGTTGAAGTGGATGGTATAAAAATAGCAGACATACAAAAGAAAGCTCGCGGTGAACAAGTCGTTAAACCGATGGGAATGCTCTTCCAGGGATCGGCCCTGTTCGACTCGATGGATGTAGGTGAAAACGTCGCTTTCTATCTGAACCAGCACGAACCCGAATTAACGCCGAAAGAAGTCGACGAGAGGGTTGAGCATGCCCTTACCATGGTCGGGTTGGAAGGGACGCAACGAAAGATGCCTTCGGAGCTGTCAGGCGGGATGCGCAAGCGGGCTGCACTAGCCAGACTGATTGTTTATCGGCCCCAAATATTATTATATGATGAACCAACAACAGGGCTTGACCCCACTACAGCCATGCAAATTAATGAGCTGATCAACAAGACCAAGCAAGAACTCAAATCAACGAGCGTTGTTGTCACGCATGATATCCGCTCGGCTATGGAGGTGGGAGACAGGCTGGCATTCCATTATGAAGGAAAAATTGCTCAGATAGCCCCTAAAGATCAATTTTGGAAAATCGATGACCCCAATATTCAAGAATTCTTTCAAAATGGCCTTATTGATCATGATACTTTGAATAATTTAAGAAAAAAGGAAGGAGCCTAGCATATGGCTGCATCACTGAAAACCGCTCTCATTGGAATCTTCGTCCTGGTAGCCATCGCAGTCATTGTCTTCATGCTACTTTTCCTCCATCCTTCAGTTGGTGACAACGCTAAAACCTTGCATGTCCGCTTCACTAATATTGATAAGGTCAATGTCGGGACAAGGGTCACCTACGCCGGTCGTCCCATGGGCGAAGTGGTAGAAATTAAAGAGCTTCCCGATGCCAGAACAGCGCGAGTAGCGGTCAATGGTCAAATCTATGTCTACGAATTGACTTTAAAAGTCGATACCGGTGTCAATGTATTCAATACCGATACCATCACTTTGCGTACCTCCGGACTCCTCGGAGAAAGGAATATCGATGTTAATCCGGAACCCGTAAAACCTGGTCAGGAGCTCTATCTAGTGAATGATGAAATCCTTTACGCTGTCCCTGCTGCCTCGGTAGAAGACACTTTAAAGCAATTTGAAGAGCTTAGCAAATATGTCAAAGTCGTTTTCAAAGACATTCACAAATCAATGGTGACCCTAAGGAATGAAAAAATCATTGAAAATATCGGCGCCACTGCCAAGAATGCCGCGGAAATTACAGCCAGCTTCAATCAACCTGAAAAGTTAAACAGGTTCATCAACGACATCGTCCAATTTACCGACAGCTTGAATGAAACCTGGAAGACCGTCGATAAAACAGTCGACGAATTTCATACTTCCAGCATTAACTTTAAAGATATGACTGTCGATGGCAAGGATGCTGTCAAGACTGCCTTGGCCACCCTTGAAGATGTCAAAAAAGTGACTGAAACAGTCAGCCGCGGCGAAGGATCAGTGGGACGACTCTTCATGAAAGATGACATCTACCTGAAAGTTAAATCGATATTATCTAAAGGCGATAACTTGGTCAGCGATATCAGTAAATACGGCCTCCTCTTCCAAAACAACAAACAATGGCAGCGGATTAGCGCCCGGAGGCAGCAGATGCTGCAAAGATTGTCCAATCCAGAGATCTTCTCGAATCACTTCGATAATGAAATGTATCAAATCAATGACTCACTTTCAAATGTTACGCAAATGCTGAATGAAACTCCTTATTATCCTCAATCGCTGTATGGCGATGATGACTTCAAACAACGCTTTGCAGACCTCATGCGTAAGGTCGGAAATATGGAAGATACACTCAAAATGTATAATCAACAGGTCGCTGACCTGAGCCCCACCTGGCAATATACGAAGGAGGAATAATGGAACATCTGCCCTATACCCAAATTGAAAAAGGTACCTTTCTCATCGCCACGCCGGATATCGATTCGGGCTTTTTCTTCCGCGGTGTTATACTAGTCTGTGAACATAATGCCAACGGATCATTTGGACTGCTTATCAACAAAAGCCTCGATTTGGAATTGCCTGAAGAAATATTAAATGTCAGCCAACTGATGAATCCACGCATCGGCATCCGTGCCGGCGGACCCGTCCAGACCAACCAGATGATGCTATTGCATAGCTCAGAGGAATTGCAAAACCAGACACTCAAAATTTGCGATGGCGTCTATCTCGGTGGTGACCTTCAATTTCTACAAGATACCCTTAGCGATGACCAGGGACCGAATATTCATCTTTGCTTCGGATATGCCGGCTGGGCCGCCGGACAGCTCGAAAGGGAATTTCTTGATGGCCACTGGTACCTTCATCCCTCCAGTGCCAAGTATATCTTTCATACTCAGCCCGAAAAGCTATGGCAGGACCTTCTAAGAAATATGGGGGGTAAATACGCTACATTGTCCATGATCCCGGAAGATCTCTCATTAAACTAATCAATACTCGCTCAGTCCCGATAGGGACGACATATGTATAGCCCTCAGTATAGGCCCGGAGGGTCAAACTGTGGGTTGGAAAGTAAAAAAAAATGAGTCCCATTAGGGACGGCATATGTCTTAAAGCGCGATTTAGACATATGCCGTCCCTATCGGGACTCATATTTGTTTTTACAACTACCCATAGTTTGCCCTTCTAGGGCTACACTATGGGCTATATACATGCCGTCCCTATCGGGACTGAGCGGTAAGAATCTTATCCAAAAAAAGGAGTGGGACGATAAATTAACGCTTAGAGAACTGGAATCTCTTACGTGCGCCCTTAAGACCGTATTTCTTACGTTCTTTCTTACGGGAATCGCGTGTGAGAAATCCATGTTCTTTGAAATCATGGCGAAGGTTTTCGTCATTATGGACCAATGCTCTAGCCAATCCAAGACGGATAGCTACAGCTTGTGCTTCAATGCCGCCGCCCTTAACGCGGATGACCATATCGTAGCGGGCGTTGCCGCCTAATTTATCAAGGGGAGCAAAACAGGTTTTTCTTTGGAGTTCTAGAGGAAAATAATCTTCGATTTTTTTTCCATTGATATCAACAATGCCTTGTCCGCCCAATCTGAGTCTGACGGATGCAACGGCTGTTTTACGTCTGCCGGTTCCTATTGTTTCTTCTTGCATAATTTCCTTATTGATTCTTAAATGTTAACTTGGATAGGCTGTTGTGCGCCGAGGTCATGTTCTGGACCGGCGAAAACGCGTAGTTTTTTGTATTGAGCTCTTCCCAAGCGTGACTTAGGCATCATTCCTTTAACGGCATGTTCAATGATAAACTGTGGTTTACGAGCTTTCATTGTGCGGTAAGGAATTTCACGAAGACCGCTAATGGCGCCAGTATAGTAGCGATAGAGCTTGGTAGCTTCTTTGTTCCCTGAGATATGAATTTTTTCTGCATTGATGACGATGACACCGTCGCCGCAGTCCAGATAAGTGGTATAGGTTGGCTTATGTTTTCCACGGAGAATTTTAGCAATTTCCGCAGTCAAGCGACCTAATGTTTTGCCAGTAGCATCGAAGATAAGCCAGTTTTGCTTGTTGTCATCTTTGCCGGGGATAAATGTTTTGTTTGCATTCTTTTGCATTGTTGAACCTTATTCATATGATTTCAATAATAAGCTGACATCATACCTATTTTCCCTTATTTTTGCCAAGCATTATTTCTTGCAACATAAAGGGACAAATGAGACGGCAGAATTTCACTATTGAAATAAAGATCTATTCAGAGTAAAGTAATGATCCAAATTAACCCAAGACTCAAATAATTATGCGACAACCAAAAAGCTTTTACATCCGTACTTACGGCTGCCAGATGAACGAATTAGACACCGAAGTGATGGTGGGGCAGCTTGAAAGTCGTGGCATGCATCGTACTGAAAATGAACTAGATGCAGACCTTCTTATTTTCAACACCTGTTCGATCCGCGACCTGGCAGAGCGCAAGGTGATGGGCAAACTGGGAAAGCTGGGTTGCTCACCAACTCGGAGCCAGGCTGTTATTGGAGTGACAGGGTGCATGGCCAACGCCAAGAAAGATGCCATCTTCCAAAAGCTTCCCCATGTCGATTTTGTATTGGGAACCAATAATATCCATGAGCTGAACCAGGTTTTGGATGATGTTCTTTCCACAGGCAAACAAACAATTAGGACTGATGACACTTTTGAGCATGAGCTAGATTACCTCAGTGCAAAGCGTGATGACACCGTCAAGGCCTATGTCTCGATCATCCGAGGCTGCGACAAATTCTGCACCTACTGCGTGGTACCCTATACAAGAGGTCCTGAGGTATCGCGTCCACCTGAAAGCATCATCGAAGAATGCCGTCATCTGGCTGACAAAGGCTATAAAGAAATTACCCTCCTCGGACAGAATGTCAACAGCTACGGCAAAGACAAACCTGAGTGGAACTGTCTCTTCCATGATCTCCTTTATCAAATTGATAAAATCCCCGGTATTGAGCGGGTCAGGTTTATGACCAGCCACCCTGTCGACATCACACGCAGCCTGATGGAAGCCATCAGGGACCTTAAATCAGCCTGCGAATTTGTCCACTTTCCTCTTCAGGCAGGCTCCAACAGGATCTTAAAGAAGATGCACCGTATCTACACCGTAGAGGAATATCTGGAAAAGGTGCAGATGCTCCGTGAGATTGTTCCTAACGTGTCTTTAGGCACCGACATCATCGTCGGCTTCCCCACCGAAACCGAAGAAGAGTTCCTGGAGACCTACAGAATGTTAAAAGAAATCGAATATACAGTGGCATTTATCTTTTCTTACAGTCCTCGCAAAGGGACACCAGCAATGCGCTGGAGCGATGATATCCCCGAAAAAGTTAAGCAAGACCGTCTGCAGCGCCTTCTTGCCCTTCAGGAAGAGTTCTATGCCAAACACCGTCAGGAGATGCTGGGTCAAACAGTGGAAGTCCTGGTTGAAAGTCTCAACTTTAAAGATGACACTCTCATAAAAGGGCGTACACGTTGCTGGAAGAACGTCCTCTTTCCCGGCACTCCCGACCTCGTGGGCAGCTTGCAGCAGGTCAAAGTGCATGGCTATAGCCACCAAACCCTCCTCGGAAATAAGATTTAAGTCATTCGTGAACTTGCCCGTGCCCGAATTCCTGTGAGTCATTGCCATTTTTGCTTGGCGAAGCCCTTGGAGTGCGGTGCTCTGCACCGCCTTCCGGCGTGGTTGTGAAATTCATTAGCGTTGTCGAACGACGCTAATGGCATTAGTGGCGTGTTTAACGTGAGAATGGCCTTCACAAAGGCGCTAAAAGGCGGTGCAGAGCACCGCACTCCAAGGGCTTCGCCAAGCAAAAACAGGCTACACTGTGCAGGCCTTTTCTGGCACGTCACGGGCACGGTCATCGAGAACTTACTATTTTATCTCGATTATGCCGCACGCTACCCTTGCTCCGGAATTACCTGTAGGCTGTGTGACGAAGTCATCAGCATCGGCGTGAATGATGATAGAACGACCAACGATCGTATCTTTACCATTCAAACTAATCACTTTATCAAGACGATCGTAGTGTCCGTGCCCTTTTGCATCAACGACGATATTTCCAAAATCACCTACATGTCTATCAGCATCGTCTGGTCCGCCATGCTTTTTATTGGTAGGGTTGAAATGTCCGCCGGCAGCCATTGCGTCAGATCCGCCGCAGTCGCCATGTTCATGGACATGGAATCCATGTTTTCCCGGTGCCAATCCATCGACATCAGCAACGATTAAAACACCATTAGGCTGTTGTGTAAAGGTGACTTTTCCGGTAATTTTACTATCTTTTGTCCCCTTAACATTTGCAATAGCCGATTTAACAGTTTGCGATTCTTTCATTTCAAGGCTACCGACAGCGGCTACCTGATTGTTATTATTCTTTGGCGCAGTCTTATTTGAATCAGAGCATGAACAGCCTGAAATCAAAGTCACTAAAGCACACGCAGCAACAAAATTTGTTAATAAAGATATTTTCTTCATAGAGGCCTCCTGTTTTTGTTAATCACAAAATACAAAAGGCAGGGCTATTTTACAATATTTTTTTTGAGCAGAATTGGGTGTCCACAGAAAGGAACTCTGGGATTCTTGAATTTAGAGCATCCCTACGAACACAGCTTCATCCAAAACAGCGACACCTAACTGCTGCGCTTTATCTAGCTTGGAGCCGGGGTCGACGCCGGCTAGAACGTAGTCAGTCTTTTTACTGACTGAGTCGGTCACCTTGCCTCCCCTTTCTTTGATGAGGGTGGAGGCAGCAGATCGCGTGTAATGTTCCAAACTACCTGTGAGGACAAAAATCTTCCCCTGGAAAGGGTGACCGGTATAAACTTGGACTTCCACGGTTTTGGGATTAACTCCCAGTTCAAGCAACCTTTGGATCTCATGCCGGTTTTTAGGGTCTTGAAAAAACTGCACAGCGGAATGGGCTACTTTTTCTCCAACCCCTTCAATTTGCTCAAGATCCTCAACCGACATTTTCATTAAAGTTTGAATGGATCCCGATTTTGAAGCGAGCAACTCAGCCGTTCCTGTACCGATATGTTTAATTCCTAAGGCCATGATGAATCTGGGGAGAGTAACATCTTTAGACCTATTAATACTCGTCAGAAGGTTGTAGATCGATTTTTCTTTGAATCCAGGCAGTTGAGAAACCTCGGTCTCTGTTAAAGTATAGATGTCGGCAGCTGTTTTAATTAATCCTTTATCGACAAGGTGAAAAATGACTTTTTCTCCAAGATTTTCGATATCCATTGCATCTCTGCCTGCAAAATAGATCAAACGCCTAATTTGCTGTTCGGGACAAAATTCGTTTGGGCAGCGGACAGCGACCTCCCCTTCTACCTTCACTACGGCTGTCCCACATACAGGGCAATGCTTTGGCATATGCCACGATCGGGTATGGTCGGGCCTCATTGCGAAATCGACTTCCACTACTTTGGGTATGACATCGCCACCCTTTTCGATAATAACCGTATCGCCGATGCGGATTTCTTTGCGCATCACCTCTTCTTCATTATGGAGAGTAGCTCTGGCGATGGTGCTGCCGGCT
The DNA here is from genome assembly GCA_013287815.1 of Chlamydiota bacterium. Lineage (GTDB taxonomy): Bacteria > Chlamydiota > Chlamydiia > Chlamydiales > Parachlamydiaceae > JABDDC01. Next base: position 38,955 of record JABDDC010000007.1, on the reverse strand, counting down.
AAAAAGACCGGCTGTAATTCGGCGACAGGTGTCAGGACACCTGTTCGTCCAACCTGTACAGTGATATCCAGAACTTTGGTTTTAGCTTGCTCGGCGGCAAACTTATAGGCGATCGCCCACCTAGGGTTTTTACCGGTTACGCCAATCCTCTTTTGATCTTTGAAGTTATTTAACTTGATGACGATGCCATCGATATCAAAAGGGAGTGAATGTCGCAGATCTCTGATTTTTTCTGCAAACTCCCAGATCTCATCGATATTTTTGCAATGGGCTGTGTAGTGAAGGCTGGGCAATCCGAGTGAATCAAAAAAAGGGACCAGATCTGTTTGATGCTTCAAATTCAATGTCGCAGAAGATTCTTCAGCGATACCATAGAAGACCACAGATATGTTTCTGCGGGCTGATTCTTTAGAATCCAAAAGTTTTAAAGATCCGGCAGCTGCATTGCGAGGATTGGCATAAAGAGGTTCTTCGTTCTTCCTTTTTTCTTCGTTGAGCGACTCAAAGACCGCGTGGGGCATGAAAACCTCTCCTCGCACCTCAAGTAGTTCTGGAATATGGCTCCCCGTTAAGATCTTGGGTAGGTTATTAATGGCAGCCATGTTTGCTGTGATGTCATCTCCTTGCCATCCATCCCCTCGCGTTACTCCCCTCTTAAAATGACCATTATCATAAAGGGCTGAGACGGCGATTCCATCCATCTTCAATTCGACTGAAAAGGTAAAATCCTTCTTCTCGACAAGCTTTTGGATCCGCTTGATGAAATCTTCGATCTCTTCCTTAGAATAGGAGTTCGCCAGCGAAAGCATAGGTGTCCGGTGGGTTACCGTTTTGAATCCCCCGGCGAGCTCTTCGTTAACCTTCTGTGTGGGAGAATCAGCAGTCACCCACTCCGGATGCTCCCTTTCCATCTGTTCCAGTTTTTTGAGCAATACGTCGTACTCTTCATCCGAAATTTCGGGAGCATGCTGCAAATAATAGAGACGGTTATGGTGCCAGATTTCCAAGCATAGCTTTTGATAATGATCGATAGTTGTCATAATTTAAAAATCATGGTTGCTAATGGCGCCAAGGCGATTTTAACACCATAAGGGTTGCCATATTGGTCTCTCAAGACCTCTTTCCAACCATTTATTTTACCCGATCCCCCATATTGCAGTGCATCAGAATTGAATATTTCATCTAAATTTTGGATCTGGTTGGTGTAAAGGATATAGTCGGAGAAGTATTGAGGAGTAAAGTTATGGACGCATAGGAGCCGTTCATTGCTTGATTTACGAATAAAGCTCATGACTGAATTATTTGAATCGGAAAAATCGACCCATTGGAATGTTTCATGTTCGAAGTCTTTTTCCCAAAGGGCTGAATGAGCTAGATAAAAATGATTTATGTCGCGCACCATATCTTGAATGTTCTTGTGGACGGGAAACTGAAGCAATAACCACTCGATCTCCCGTTTGCAATTCCATTCATTCCACTGGCCGAATTCACTGCTCATAAATAACAATTTTTTGCCCGGATGGCAGATCATATAGCTTAAAAGGAGGCGCACATTAGCAAACTTTTGCCAGACATCACCGGGCATCTTACTCACCAGGCTATGCTTGCCATGAACAACTTCATCGTGAGACAAGACCAGCATAAACCTTTCTGAAAAATAGTAAATCATACCGAAAGTCAGATCATTTTGATGATATTTGCGGTGGATCGGATCTTTGGAAAAATAGCGAAGGGTGTCATTCATCCATCCCATATTCCATTTGAGGTCGAATCCCATGCCTCCTTTCTCAACGGGAACGGTTATTCCAGGAAAAGCAGTCGATTCCTCAGCGATCATTAAAATTCCCGGACATTTTTGGTGGACAATCGAATTGAGATGTTTCATAAATTCGATAGAATGGAGGTTTTCATTTCCTCCATATTCATTTGGTACCCATTCCAAATTTTCCCGTCCATAATTCAAATAAAGCATCGATGCAACGGCATCCACACGAAGGCCATCAACATGCATTTCCTGGAACCAGTATAGGGCATTGGCAATCAGAAAATTCGACACCTCATGGCGTCCGAAATTAAAGATATGCGTTCCCCAATGGGGATGAAGCCCTAACCGCTCATCCTGATGCTCGTAAAGAGCTGATCCGTCAAAGAGTCCTAATGAGAACGAATCGGTCGGAAAATGGCCCGGCACCCAGTCGAGGATGACGCCAATATTACTCTGGTGAAGGTGGTCGACAAAGTATTGAAAATCATCAGGGGATCCAAAACGACTTGTAGGAGCAAAAAAGCCGGTCACCTGATATCCCCACGACTCGTCCAAAGGATGCTCTTGAATCGGCATGAGTTCGACGTGGGTATATCCCATGTATTTGCAGTATTCGGCAAGGTTGTGGGCGATGGTGCGGTAATTGAGGAATTTGTCATCATGCTTGTTCCATGAGCCTAAATGGAGCTCATAGGCATTGATCGGACTGGATGCATAGGAGAAGGTCTTCCGCTTATTCATCCAATCTCCATCTTTCCATTGATGGTGATGGATGTTTGCGATAATTGACGCAGTAAAAGGCCTTAATTCATATTGGTAGGCATAAGGATCAATCTTTAATCTGACATCGCCTTGCTGCGTATGGATTTCAAACTTGTATTTTTCACCGATAGAGAGCGACGGAACAAAAATCTCCCAGACGCCGGAATATCCCATGACACGCATCGGATTGATCCTGCCATCCCAATGGTTGAAATCGCCTACCAGAGAAATACTTTTTGCGTTTGGCGCCCAGACAGTAAACTTGCAGCCTTGCACCCCTTGATGCTCTGTTAAACGCCCTCCCATTTTATTGTAGAGGTCATAGTGGGTACCGCGAGTAAATAGATATTGATCCATATCGCCAAAGGTGGGCAAAAAAGCATAAGGGTCGTAAGCCAAAAGCCCATTCTGATGGAAAATCCGATAATCCCGGTGATCTAAATCGCCTGGAACAATATATTCGAAAATGCCTGCCTCGTGAATCTGTTTTGCTTCGACAATAATTCCTTGGACTTCAAGAAAGACCCTTTCAGCGCCAGGCTTCCAAAGCCTGATAACCTTCTTTTCATCAAAATAAGGATGGATTCCAAGAATAGAGTGAGGCTGATGGTGCGAGACGTGGATAATCCGCAGCATCTGATCATAAAATTGGCTATCGAAGTTTACCGGCTGCATAGTGATCATCATTTTTACTTGGTGCTATTTTTGCTTGGCGAAGCCCTTGGAGTGCGGTGTTCTGCACCGCCTTCCGGCGCTAATGTGAAGACCATTCTCGCGCTAAACACGCTACTAATGCCATTAGCGTGATTCGATAACGCTATTGAGCTCCACAGCCTCGCAAAAGGCGGTGCAGAGAGGCTGTGAAAAAAGGGCACCGCAGGTGCTTTTGGAGTGCGCCGGCTCCGCCGGCGCTTTGTTATTAGCAACATTGATGAGCAGATAATGGTTGCTGAATACCATTATAGCATATCCTACGATACGCTTTGTGCTACATGAGTATGTGTAATAACAAAGCGCCGGCGGAGCCGGCGCACTCCAAAAGGGGCTGCGCCCCCCTATTTTTTCACAGCCTCTGAGCACCGCACTCCAAGGGCTTCGCCAAGCGGCATTATTGTCCAGCTTCATTCTTTTTAATATTACTGCATCAGGAGAAATTATCAAAGAAATAATCGCAATTCTTATCAAGTGATAGAATTTCACCGGACTTCGCAACTATCCCCTTATCTTTGTAGGACTTGCGTAAACGAAACTGTTTGCAGTGCCTGAAATGGAAAACACGTTCTTGATCTTGATGGGTATGAAGAACCATCCTGCGAATGTTTTTTTTGCTCCATTCGAAATCGAGAGCTGCACCCTCGAACTGAACATTGGTCATACGACCACAATGGAGCTCAGGAGGCAAAAGAGGTAGAATATAAATCTGATTTTCCTCTGATCTGAATAAATGGGAACGGATGATTGCCGCACCCTCGGACAAGAGAACCAATGGGGACCCTGAGCCATTTAATTGTATGCCTTGATGCTGATCATCTATTAAGCTCGGTGTCATGATCCCATGAAAGCCGGCTCGGAAAAGAAGAAGGGAAGAATCTTTGATTTTTTCCGGCTTTATCTCATTGCGCCATAAATCTAATAAATCGCAAGTACCGCTTGCATGAGGAACAAGCTGTCCCAACTGAAACCAGAACGGCCAAATTTCTTCTATGTTCAATCGATTCCTAACCATGTCGAAATCTTGCTTTTTGTGGACCCCGAAAGAAATCTTCTCAATCTTTGGCTGAATAGTTTTTTGTGTTTGATAAAGATCGATTTGATCTCCACCGTCAAATTCAATCCTGACCATCCCCGATCCATTGACAAAAAGACGATAACGGACAAACCCATTGACAGTATGCCACCAAACAGATATCACTCCCCTTTCCAAATCATTTTCAACTGTAAAATTCTTTGTTGGGGCATCAACTATCAAAGGAAAATCCTTTACTAGTTTCTGCTGAGAATATATGCGGATCAGTGTGGGGAAGATCTGCACTTGCAATTCACTTCCGGATAGGACTGTCCATGTTCCGGGAATATGACTGAAAGGGTGTAGTCGGTTAGCAATCGTGATTCTCATGTCAGCTGATCCGTTTGCCGATCAGGCCTTCAGGGGTATTTGCAACGAGTTCAACTTCAACAATCTGATTCGGCGCCAGTGAGCTGTCCTGCACCCAGACATTAAGAAAATTTTCGGTATGGCCCGGGATTTCATTTGGACGGGACGCATCGATACTTTCAGTGAGGACCTCAAACGACTGTACCAGTGCGGGTTGCCGCTCAGCAAAACAGCCGGTGAGTTTTAGATAGGAGAGAAGTTGTGCTCTATGAACTGCAGTTATAGATTCAACAGCTTTAATTTCAACTATAACCTTTTCTTGAACAAGTAGATCCAGACGATACGATTGGTCAAGCCTTACCCCTTCATAGAAGAGGGGCACCTTCTTTTCCCGTTCTACTATTAGACCTGCCTTTTTCAATTCGTAACAAAGACAAGTTAAATAAACCGACTCTAGTAATCCAGGACCCATCGAGCGATGAACCTTTATCGCCAAACCTATTATTTGACCGGTGATGTTATTGAGGTTATTGCTATCGTAAATCATAAGCTTGCAACAATAAATGAAGAGACTACTTTTGTAAAGAAAAAATTCTCTGCGCATTCTCAGCGCTCTCTGCGACTCTGCGGTGAATTTCTCGTACCTACTCCGAATCTCAGTTAGGGGTAGTCACAAGAAAGCAAGTTTATGAATGTTTAACCTAGAAACGGCGACCTTGTATATTCTTCTTTGTACCTTTGTGCCTTTGTGTTTAATATAATTTGCGACATCTAGGAGAATTGAAATGATAACGAGATTTATTATTATTTGTCTTTGTGTTGCAAATGCTCTCACAGCATATTCTTATGACAACTTCATCTCTTTCTGTGAGAAGGCCGGTCGGGAGGAGGAAGTCTTTGCAGGCTTTAAAAAAGATCCTGTCTACACAGAGTATTGTGAAAATGTTGAATTCGAATACGGGAAAGAATATTTAGACTACATCACAACCTTCTATCCCGATCTGGTCGACCGCTTTGATGATTGCCGCAGTATCGATGGTATCGGCAATCCTGAAGTCTATGATTACGGGATTTACGGATTTTTCTCTCCAAATACATTACGCGCCATCAAAATTGCGGGCGACCTCAGGTATGAATTCGGCGACCTCAGCGGCATGGACATCGTGGAAATCGGCCGAGGGCATGGCTGCCTCTGCGCTGTTATCGCAAAGCTTTTAGGCTTCAACTCATATACTCTCATAGATCATTCCAAATGCTCTACGCTAACAAAAAAAAATCTTCTCAGGCTAGGAATAAAAAAAGTTCAGTTCTATTCGATTATGCAGCCGCCAAAAGAAAAAGAATATGATCTGGTAATCAGCAATTTTTACTTTTCAGAAATGGATAGAAATCTACAAAAGATGCTCATTGAAGATCTCTTTATTTCATGTCATAACGGCTATTTGACTAATAGCTACATAACAAAGAACTCGTACTCCCCCGATGAGCTTTTATCATCACTAATGCGGCAAGGAAAGAAGGGACGGATCGAAACTGAAATGCCATTGACCTCCTCCGACAACCTCCTTTATCTCTGGAAAGGTAAAAAAACTCCCATTATACCGGCAAAATTGCAGCCTGGAATCGGAGTCACATATTTATTGAGCGGAGGGCGCCTGGGAGATAATTTAATCTCGCTACTTCATGCCAAATGGATATCATATAAACACGGGATCCCTCTTTACATAAACCCTTTTTCTCACTCTGACTATTTTTACTTCAGTCTGTTGAACCCTGGCCTGAGTTTGACAACGCCGACCCATTTTAAAAATGAAATCACTATAAGTATAGAAGATGACTTTGTTGAAACTGAAGTGCCAACGCTATTTAATGTCCCTTATTTTGCTGAATACAAATCTGACAAAAAAATACCCGGATATAGTGTTTTAAAGAGATTTATAGTTGATTGGGACGATGAAGGGTTTAAAAAGGAGATCGTCCAAAGTTTGACTCCTTTTATCTTTTTGGATCTTCCTGATTTGCCGACAGGCTGCAAAACAGTTGCCGTTCATGTACGGAGGGGTGGCGGCTATGATCCAGGCTACATCAATCAAGTCTTTGCTGAAAAATTTCCGCCTGACAGTTACTTTATTGCACAAATCAAACGACTTGCTAGATTCTATCAGGGACAAAAACTCTACGTCTATATTTTTACCGATGATCCCAATCCACAAGAGATCGCTAGTCTATATGAAAGGGCTATCGAAAATCCCAATATTACATTCGATTGCAGAAATGAAGACAATAACTATTGGTCTAACGTCCTTGAAGATATGATGGCCATGATTAAATTCGATTGCCTAATCAGGGGCGAATCTAACTTTGCCATCATCCCCGAGCTAATCGGCAATCATGAAATAGTCATCAACGCGTCTAAAATCACCTGGCAGGATGGACAACAGGTCGTTAACCAGATCGAGTTGATGTTTAAGTGAAGCCTGAATCTTGCACGGTTGTTCTGATGACATCAGCGATCTTATAGACAAGATGTTCGTAGTAGATCGGATGCGGGGCGTTTTCGGGCTGATCTATCGGCTTATAGGTAAGCATATCGATCACGTTGTCCAGATTTTTATCCAGCTTGATGTATTTATAAAGCATCTCCTTGCCCAATAGTATAAACGGATTCAGAATCACTAATAAAACTGTTAAGAGGACTTTGATGAGGATAAAGTCTATGACCTTCAGACATGCATCAATAAAAGCTTCTCCATATTGACCGGCTACTCTTTTTACCATCTTCAAAATGGTTGATCTGATCGTCTGATGTATAGACCTAATAGCATAGCTAAACCCCTCATCCATCACTTGGCGTGTTATTTTCTTGATCTCTGCGTTCATCTTTTTCAGTGTTGCGGATTTTTCGTCTGCAACCTGTTTCACTGTTCGAAGATCAGCTTGCAAGGTAGGCTGCCCCTTCTCATCTCGTGATGCCGCGACCTCCAATGCAGATTTAAGTGTCTCTTGGATAAATATTTTGTTGAATATCCCTGTCAACAAATTACCTGTCAAATTATCGACTCGATTTGGACCTCCGAGCCAGTTCGCCACTTTAACAACCAAGTTCTTAACTAGTTCCGGGGCGTAGGGTAAGTTCAATTCACTCATAAATGCCCTAAGCAATCGACCACCAGCTATTGCAAGTTCAGGATTGGTCTCGACAGGTTCGGATGTAGTCACCGGTTCGCTAAAGGTTGCCTTTAGTTTTTCCAATGACTTTAAGATGATACTTGTCATCTCTGTTTCTTCAAAGAGTATCTCCACAGCTGATTTCATAGCGATAGGCAGCAGATTTGTTCTGAGCTGTTTCCAAACCACTTCCCTGAGTTGGGGCGGGATGAAATCCAGGTCATCCGTTTCTTTTGGAAATGCCAGATGCATCACATCTTTCGTTAACTGAAGATACGAATGATCGACACGTTGTTGTATAAGCTGCACCGCCTCTTTTCTGATTAAGTCTTCGAGTCTCACACTTCGATCATCTAGATTGCAGATTCTAGATATTTCACTTCTTGTAAATTTAACCCCTTCTTTTTTCAACCCTATGATGAGATCTTCTATTTTAAAGTTACGAATACCGAGATACTCATCATCGGTTAATCCGGTGATGACCTTTATTAACTTAGCCCTTTCTTCACATTCAATATTTCTTTTTAAACGCCTAGTGATTTCGGTAGTGGTCTCATCAAATGAAATGGCTTTATCGGGTAAGGCAGGATGAATATTTGCCCCGGCAGCTTTAACGAATCCGGCATGGGTGACAAGTCCATCCTTTTTGGCCATTTGCCTGTATTCAAGATGTTGTGCAATTGTAGTAATAACCCCTGTCATCAGATTCCGGTTAAACTGTTCTCCCTTCTTATCTTCAAATTCTTTAATCTTAGTCAATAAACTGCTCATCGGAGCCAGTAGGCCGTTTCCTACAATTAGAGCTACAATCTCGTTGACTTCTTTATTTCCAACCAATCCTGTGATATTAGCATCAAGCCGTCTCATTAAGTCATCAGTTCTAGTATAATTAAGTAATACAGTTGCTAAGGTAAAATTGCTTTTTTCATATTCCTTAAGCGTGATCATCAGTGCGTTAGAAACTAACGTGGTACCGTAAGTAAAGTCTTTGCCCAGGACTTCACTTAATAAAATGAGCATTTTCGGACCAACCATCCTGCCTAAATCTGCACTGGCTACGACTGCACAAGCTTCTTTCGACTTATTCTCAGCAATTTTTTTTAATTCTTTCTTAAGTTCAATCACTTTAGGATCGCTATTCTCCAATTTTGTGAGATAGGAGTTTAACATCATCGCTAATGAGCCAATTTGTTCTGTAATCTCTTCATGGACCAGTTTCTGTATCGGCAAAGGAATGCCGTCTAAAGCTTCGTCCGAATCAAGTGGGATGTTGAGGACTTCTTCCAGGATCTCTTTATTCAGGGCAGCCAACAGATCATAGGTCATCCTATTGTGATAAATCTGCATGGCATGCCGTGAAACCAGATCTATCAGCTTATCGTAAATAACCAAAACCGTGTCCTTTTCAATAAGCCCCTGAGCATTGATAACAGCACGATTTTTCTCGGAAATCCTGATAAATAAACGTAGAATCATCCCTTCAAAGTATGGACCTAATATGATAGCTATATCCTTATAACGCTGGCCGCCATTTTGTGTAACGGTCTGCAATGTTGAAGTAATTTGAGTTTTGAGCTCCGCATCCAGGTAAGAAGGGATAAAGGCAGCTAACCTATCAGACGGAAGCTTACAAATATCCTCGGACATCTGCTCGGCCAATGATACCATCGCACGTGTACCGGATAATACGTACAGCTTCTCCCTGTTCATTTCCCTTTCGATTATTGGCTTGAGGAGAGCCGATACCTGCTTATACGCCTCTTTTCTGATCAAGTCGAAAGCATATTGCTGAATCATGGGAGGGATCCCATTCAAGTCCGCCGGCAATGAAAGATGAAAAACATCACCCATGATTTCATCAACAGCTTTTTTGGCTAAACAATTTTCGTACTTTTCAATTTGTTTAGGAGTTTTGTCTATAATCTCCGCCGGATAGATCGTGATATGGGAAAAATGAGCGCGGATGCGCTGTGTAATGCTTTGATCTGCATTACTATCTGCTATAGAAGCAAAATATTTAAGCAATGCACATTCAATGTATTCTGAAAGTAATTGCCTGCTGTGAACAAAGACATCGATATCACTATTAATTATCTGTTCAAACTGGGGGGCGAGCAACATGTGTAGATCAGTCGAACCTGGGATCATATCACTGATTTGTTTTGCTATGCCCTTGAAATCCGTGGCATTCTCTTGAATCTTAACAATAGCTCCTTTTGCAATGGCAGAAGCAAGCCCGCTCCAGCTATCAGTACCGGAAGCAAGATTCAACTTTTGCCGGTAGCCTGCTTTTGCTAATAAAGGTTTAAGCAAACCGGAAAGTTGCTTAAAGAGAAACAGGGGAAGAATGTCCCTTCTGGCATATTCAATATTATCCATTGCCAGGTTTTTTACCGCCTCTGGCAACGTAAGATTTCTACTTTGCCAAAAGGCGTCGTCCAAACCGAACATTTCCATTAGACTGTTGGATAACCTCTTGAAGATCTCAAGGCCATTTATATTCAATTGACGATTTAATCTTTCTACCTCAGCGCTGCTTTCATTAATCTTTTTAATTGATCCTAGATAGTTGTTGACGTATTTGCGCTGATGCGCTTTTAATCGCATGGCAGGAAAAGCAGCAACCTGAGCAGCATGATAGTTTCGATCCTTGATGGCTTGCTTAAGCGTATGATTGATGTTGAGTACTTGTGAAAAGAGGTTTAAGGCATCAGGTCCCATCCGCATTAAATCTATTAACGTCTCTACCTCCTTCACTTCCGCATTCTTTTGCGTTCTTTGATCCGCACTTAATCTTAAAGCAGATAATACACCCGCATCTGTCTTTTGAAGTCTTTTTTTCTCAATCTCAAGGAAATCTTTGTTAGCAAAATAGTAAGCTAAGGCCTCCTCAGCAAATTTAAGATTAGCAGCTCGCCAAATATATTTTTTTGATTGTTTATTGATGATGACGAAAAGAGCCTTTTGCTTTTGCTTCAGGTTTCTTACATGATTAATGGCTTCGAGCTCTTTGTGTTTGATCTTAAAGAGTGCATCTGCCTCTTCCGGAAGACTTTTCGGCCTTTTTTCAACTCCCCTTTTTAGTTGCGTTATCCGTCTTTCATGGATATCAATTTGCCATTGAATTATATGTGCTTCACGCAACTCCTGCTGCTCCACCATACTCAAATTCTGGAATGCCAAGAAGACATCATTGAATCTCCCCAGCAGCTGCGCGGCATAATCTTCGCTATTGGCTTTGAAATTTGCCCTGATCGTTTGGTCAATGCCTGTCAATATCACTGACTGGATCCCATTTTGGATAAGTTGTACACCAGCACCACCGGCTGATAGCATTTCCAAATTTTCTTTCATCCATAGAGCCAAACTTTGATCAAACTCGACGCCTGGCAAATATTTTTCCATCAATTTATGAAGAGGAATAACTTCTTTGACCTTTTGAGTGTTCTTAGCAATTAAAGTGGAAATATTTTTACTGATTGCGATCAACTCCTGGCTATTTTTGTATTTTTTGATTTTACTCATTGCAGTTGCATGGAAGCTAATCAAATTTGCAGGCAGTGGAGATACCCTTTTTATTTTTTTCCTATTTTTGAAGAAGCCATGCTTCTTTAGAAGCTTTAGAATATTTGGTTTTCGAGCATTTAGTTTTCCGTTAAGTGAATTTTGAAGGGAATGCTTCAACCGATTTTGCAAGGGACGTGGGCCTCTTAATTTACCTTCAAGCTGTTTCAAATTTGCAATTGTTAAAACAGCAATTTTTTCCTTCGCAAATCCGGGAATAGGTAGTTCTTTAATTATTCTTCTGATGGTTTTTGGATAGACTGCTCTTTCTCCGGATAGGATCACTTTAAATTTCCCAATCAGCTGATCAATCAGGTTTCTAATAAAAAGCGTTTGATCTCCCCGATCCGGCAACTCATCAGCCGTGACTTTTTCCATCCCCTTGGCCAGTAAGACCAGAGCAATATTATTTAAAACCTCGTCAAGAATTTGTCCGGTATTTAATAGAGAAGGATCATCTGAATTTAATAATGATTGTACGGATGTCACGACCCATCCGGCCAAATGATCCAGCGTCAGTTTTGACATCATTTCTGAACTTTTGTCTTTAGGATGAGAAGCAAATTGATTCAAAGTTGATGATACCCATCCTACACAGCGAGGGTCAGTATGGATAAAGTGAGTCAAGAAACCCTTTAAAGCAGCGGAAGGGAGTTTCACTAACTGCTTTAACTTTTCAGGAATTTTGGCTTCTATGGAGATTTCATAGCCCCTTTTGCGGACTGGATCAAGGATCAAAGACCTCCTTATCTCTACAATGGAGTTCTTTAGCCGCAATTCAATCGAAGAAAAGATCAAATCTTGAATCGGACCAAATCGCGTCACTATTAGGACTCCTGCCAAATTTAAATCGTTCAGCTTACCCGGAAACATCAACTTCAATATTTCATCCACCATAAGAGCACTGGTGACTTCCATTTCATAACCCTGTGGATATGGCGCTAATTGTTCTTCAGTCTTATCTTTGCGGAAGTTCTCCAGGGATGGCAAAGTCTGGATTTTTTGATTGAGCAATGAGATGATATTGACTAGAGTTGACTGTTCATCATAGTGAGGGATCTGGCTCTTATACTTGGCTGTCTGTTCTGCCAAATTGGCGAACCCTATCGCTAAATTAACTTCCAGCAAATCATGTAGATTTTCTTTATTCTGAAGCAATACTTCATCAATACTATTCGGATCAAAGCCACTTGATTTTGCTATTTCGGGTATAATAGCAGGAATATATTGTGAAAACCAATGTAAAGGCTTTTTTATACAATCAGGAATATACTCCGCTGCCTTGTGAAATAGCAATCCACCTATTTCTTTAGAATCCAAACCGCTCGCATTAAAGACAAGTGATACCAGATTCGGAATCGCTAGTTGGGTAAATTGAATATATTCGCGCGAATCCGCAACAGCAGAGCGAATCCTTGTATGAGCAACTTCAATATGCTTATCTTTACAGCTGATCTTTCCTGTGGCCATTCCAAGTGCATAGGAGCCAACGCCGATGATCGTTTTTTTTAGCAAGCTTTCTGTGTCTATTTCCACTTTTTTTGTACTAAAAATACTATCTGATGTATCAACATTGGATGTTGCCTTTTGCGAAAGAGAAGAAGACGAGATATATTGACTTGTCCGTGATGCCACGTAAAGGGAACTGGAGATGAAGCCGTTTTTAGCTTCTTGCCCATCTTGTCGTTGAGATTCACTCTCACCTCCACTAAACGATTTTAATAAACCGCCCAAGTTGCTTAATCCGCTATACCAACTTGTGGCTAAATTGTTTGATAACGGTCCGCTCATATTTAGGCCCTAATAATATATCTATAACATCTAAATAATATTTAATAATTTAAGAAGAGATTTTACACTAATTTCAAGAAATAGTAAAGGTGTTAATTGATTGGAGTCCCGTTAGGGACGGCATGTGTAGAGCCCATAGTTTGCCCTTCCAGGGCCACACTATGGGCTCTACACATGCCGTCCCTAACGGGACTGAACAAGATACTATATACATGCCGTCGCTACGGAACGGGGCAAGAGTTGTAGAGATTTGCGTGAGGTCGTGGTTTTTATGCCAGCAAGCCAAAGAGCAAAGCGATCACAAACATTACCAGGAAGATAAAGAACAAGATTTTCGCAATATCGGTTGCAGCAGCTGCAATGCCGCCGAATCCAAATAATGCAGCAATAATAGCAATGATAAAAAAGGCTAATGCCCAGCGTAACATGATAACTCCCCTTCATTTGAAATGATGTAAAATATCAGAATAACCAATTATTCAAATAATTCAAATGAAATTTTAATTTATGAATAAAACTAGAGCATCGCAGCAATTTTTTGCGTAATTGTGAGAGCCATCCTCACACTAAACGCTCACTAATGCCTCTTGCGCCTTTCAATAACATCAGTGACTTCCACAACCACGCCAGAAGACAGTGTAGAGAGGCTGTGAAAAAATAGGGCGGCGCAGCCGCTTTGGAATGCGGTAGCAAGCTACCCCACTCCAAAGCGGCTGCGCCGCCCTATTTTTCACAGCCTTATAGCACCAAGGCTTTGCATGCACATTGAGTGAGAGCATTAGTGATGAAAGAGGCAAAGCGAATGACAGCCTATTCAGGAAGTGCACGCACTTGAGGGTTGGCGATGGAGTCTATCACGGTACCGCTAATGACATCGAGCATCTTGTTGGCAAGGTCTTCGTAGAAGATAGGATAGCCCACCTTTTCAGGCTGGTCCTCTGGCCTGAAGGTAAGCATCTTAAGTAATTTATCCTTATTACTTTCGAGTCTCATAACCTTATATATAATCGCTTTACGCAAAGGTCTCAAAGGATATATAAGGACTGAAATAATGGTAGAGAGAATATTGACATAGATGAACTCAAACACCTTCATGCAGGCATTTACAAAATCTTTCCCACGACTGCCAAAAAGCTTTTCGGCTGCATTAGCAACATTCTCTCTTATTTTAAAGAAAGTATACCTAAAGTTATAATTCGCACTGACATCAATCACTTTGCTTAACATAGCTGAGATCTCTTTTTTCGTCTTCTCCAGTTGTACAGCTTTCTCGGCATCGATCAATTTCCTTGGACGCAGATCGGCCTTGAACATAGGCTCTCCGGCTTTATCACGAGCTGCAGCAGACTGCAAGGCTGCCGCTAATTTGTCTTTAATGAAATTTTCGTTAAACACACCTGTCAATAAGTTGCCAATCACCTCGTCAACTTTGTCAGATGTGAAAAACTTTTCGCCTAATGCGTTGACAAGCCTGTTCCTGACGGAACCGGCTTCTTCTGGATTTTCCAGTTGACTCATGAATGCCCTGACCAACTTGCCCCCGGCCTTTGCCAAAATCGGATTAGTCCTAACTGGAGCTGAAGACGTAATTGGTTCTTCCAGGGTTTCCTTAAGGGCTTCCAGCGTTTTTAGGACGAGCTCAGTCATCATATTCTCATCGAAGACTATCTCCACAAGCGTTTGCAAGATGATAGGGAGCAAGTTTGTCCTAAACTGTTTCCAGACCAATTCCCTCAATTGGGGTGGGATGACTTCGAGATCTTTTTTGCCATTTGGAAACATGATGTCCATGACTTCTTTAGACATGGGAAGGTAAGCATTTTCGAGGCGTTGCTCTTGCAGCATGTCCCCTTCTTTTCTGATGACGTCTTTCAGTCTGACTTTTTTCTCATTGATTTTTCTGACTTTACGAAGTTCATCGCTTTTAGATAAGTCAAATCCGTGCTTACTCATCTCATCAATGAGATACTGAATTTTGAATGATCTGACACCTGTATATTCATCATCAACCAAGCGGCTAATGATCTCTTTTAATTTTTCTTTATCTTTATCAGAAAGATCTTTTAATACCAGGCGTTCACTGATCTCTTTAATCGAAACTTCAAAAGAGATCTTCTTTACAGGTACACCAGGATGGATGTCTTTACCGGCAGCATAGATGAATCCGGCATGTGTCATGGGTTTTTTACCATCCCCTAAGGCTTTTTTACGTGTTTCAAGGAAATTAGCCAAGACGTTCAGCAGCCCTGCCATCTTCGTTTGATTAAATTCAGCAGCTTTCTCTCCTTTGTCTTCTGTTATCCTGGTCAATAGCCTATTCAAAGGGGCCAAAAGAAAATTCCCCAGCATCGTTGCTGCGACGTCTTTGACCTCTTTATTAGCATCCAAGCCTTTGAAGCCAACATCTAGTCGCTGCATCAGATCCGCCGGCCTTGCATAGTTAAGCAAAGCGCTCGCAAGTGTGAGATTGGTTTTTTCAAAATCTTCAAGAGTTAACTCGACTGATCCGGCAAGCATCGTAGCTCCGTAAGTGAAGTTGGTATCATCGCCTAAAGTGGTTGCTAATTTGCGCATCAAATTTGGGATAAACATCTTACTGAAATCATTGAGTGCTACAACCGCGCATGCTTCTTGCGCCTCGTTCTCAGCAAGTTTCCTCATATCTTCTTTCTGTAGTATGACGTCCGGATCATCGTCCATCAATTTAGTGAGATAGGAGGCTAACATCATCGTTAACGAACCGATTTGTTCTGTGATCTTTTCGTGGACCATTTTCTGTATCGGCAATGGAATTCCTTCCAAAGCTTCGTCTGAATCTAGCGGAATATTGAGAACTTCTTCCATGATATCTTTGTTAAGAGCTGCCAACAAATCATAGGTCATCCCCTTTTGAATAACCTGCATGGCATGTCGCGATACTAGCTCTATCAACTTATCGTAAATAACCAGGATGCTGTCTTTTACACCTTGTGCATTAGTAACAGCAGGATTTTTTTCAGCAATCCTGATAAACAAGCGCAATGTCATCCCTTCGATGTACTGTCCCAAGATGGCTGCGATGTCTTCGTGGCGCTGCCCTCCGCTATGCGTTAATGTCTGGAGAACTGCCACAATTTGCTTTTGTAATTGTTCGTCGATATGAGGCAATACGCCGGCAATCGTTTTAGTAATATCTGCGGGTGTAAGGATCACTGCCTGGATATCTTCCTTGGCATTATTGACATGTAAGAAGAGAAGCTTTTCCTTCCTTTCCGCGTCAGGCAATACCCTGCCGGTAGCTTTTTCATATGTTGCTAGAATAGCTTTATTAGTGATCGGCCTTGTTGGAGAATTTTGGACGAGCTTGTTGATTTCATTGTTCATTAATTCAGCTTCTGCTGATTCGGGTTCCTTACCGGCCAAATCTCTGAATATTTTCAAGCTAATTTCTTGGTAACTGCTGAAACCAAACGGCAGCTTAGAGAAGATATTCTTGGATATTTGCTCTGCCAACAGGCTCATGGTATTTGAACCGGAAAGGGTTAGGAGCTTTTGTCTATTAACATCCCGCTCAATCATAGGCTTGAGGATGACCGAAACCTGCTTGAACACTTGCTCTTTAATAGAATCGTAAACGATCTCTTGCAGCAAGGGAGGAACCCCTTCCAGGTCCATCGGAGATGAAACATGGAAGACATCTCTCATGATTTCATCGATGGCTGTATTAGTCAGATTCTTCTCCCACTCAGCCAGTTCTTCATCTGATTTACCGGCAACCTCTGCAGGTTTAATCGTGATGTGGGAAAGCTTGTTTTTGATAGTATCTGTAATACTATGTTGCGAATCGGTCTTTGCCATTGATACAAAGGAATTAAGTAGAAGGCTTTCAATATAATCTTCAATGAAACCGCGGCTTTCCACAAAAGTGCTCTTATCATCATTAAAAATTTGCTGAAGCTGCGGTGCGAGGATGAGATGCAAATTTTTAGCGCCGGGAATCTTATTGTTGATATATTTTGCTATGCCATTGAAATCTGTAACTTTTTCCTGAATAGTAGCAACGGCATCCCTTGCAATGGCGGTAGCCAGCCGGCTCCAACTCCTTAAGCCAGACAGCTTCTTCAAAGTCACTATATTGTCATTTTTAGCGAGTAAAGGCTTAAGCGCCCCCGCCAACTGCTTAAAGAGAAACTGGGGAAGGTAATCTTTTCTGACCCACTCAATTTTATCCCATGCCATGTCTTTAACCATCTCGGGCAAAAGGAGCTTGTCTTTCTGAAGATGGGCATCATCCAATCCAAACATGACTGTCAATGCATTGGAGAACCTACTAAAGATTTGCAGGTTCTTGTTCAACTGAGCATTGAGCCGTTCAACTTCATAATTTGAGTTATAAATATTTTCAATCGATGTCAGATAGTGGACAATGTATTGTCGATGCTCCGGAGATAAGTGAGGAAGAAATACAATTTGAGAACTATAATAGTCCCTATCTTTGATAGCATGGTGCAAGGTGTTCTTGACATTAAGCAGTTCGGAAAAGAGCTTCAAAGATTCTGGGCCAGACTGGATTAATTTCGCAAGTGTTGTCATCTTGCGCAATTCTTCTCTCTTGTCTTTAAGCTGCTCTTGGGTCAAACCGGGCTGTGACAGCTCAACTTCCATTTGGTCTTTGCGCAAGATTAAAACTAAAGGTTCTGTTGTTTTATAGCGTTTTTTGTCTGTCTCAATGGTATCTATATGAGTCGAACGATAAGCCAACGCCTCCTCGATCCTGTCGATATCTACTGCAGTCCACCAATGCTCCTTCAATGACCCCTTATTAATTTCTGCGAAAAGGGCCTTTTGTTTTTGCTCCAAATTTCTAATGCTATTTACTGCTTGCAACTCTTTCCGTTTAAGCCTAAAGAGAGTATCCACGTCAGTAGGAAGAGTATCGGGCCTCATTTCAATTTCATTTTTGAATTTAGCTATATATTTTTCGTGTTTATCAATTTTCTCTTGTATGCTGTAAGCTAGTCTCAGCTTTACCAACTCTTCATCGGATAAATTCCGGAAGGCCTGTGCGGCATCATTAAATCGTTGAAGCAGCTGCGCAGCATAATCTTCACCATTGCCTTTAAAACTGGTTTGGATGGTTTGGTCTAGGGCTGTCAGGATGATGGACTGAATTCCTTTTTTAGTGAGCTTGGCCGAAGCATCTCCTTCAGCAAACATCTTAAGGTTGTTCTTTAACCATTCAGCCAGGCTCTTATCAAATTTGATTCCCGGCAAATAGGATTCCATGACCTCTTCCAATCTACTTTCAGAAATATCAGTTACTTTTTCTGTTTTACTGAGAATCAAGGAAGATAAATTTTGACTGATAGCAATCAATTCTCCACTATTGCGGTATTGTTGGATTTTTCTAAGCGAAGCATCATAGAAATTATCAACCCTATTGAGTAGTGGCCCGCCACCTTCTAGTAGATCCAATTTCTGGACGGCGTAATCTGCTCCCATGTTCTTCAAAAAGGCCGGAAGCGGTAATTCTAATTCATTGATAAACTCTCTCAATACTTCAGGGGAAATCGTTTGTCCTTCTTGAATCGTTTTAATTTTTTCTATCAATTGGTCGATCATGTTCCTAACGAATTGGCGAGATGATACTTCCTTTTGCTCCTCAGCATTAAGCACCTTGATATTCATCATGCCTGAAGGAGAGATATCTACTTTCACTTGATCTTTTACAATATTGACTTCTTTTACCCCTCTGGCAAGCAATATTAGGGATATATTATTCAGTATTTGGTCTACCAGGCTGCCGGTTTTCAGAAGAGCAGGATCATCCGTATAGAGAAGTGATTGCACAGAAGAGACAAGCCAGCCTGCCAAACTATCCAGGGACAGTTGCGTCATCAACTGATCGGTTTCGCCGGCAGTCTGCTTATTCAATTCGCTTAAACTAGATGAGATTAATACTATGAAGCTTGGATCTTTTTGGATGTTTTGAGTAAGGTAGCCTTTTAAACGTGCCGATAAGGCCTTGACTAGTACCATCATTTCTGCCGGAACCTTTTCCTTAATTGCGGCTTCATAACTAGCTTTGCGGGCAGGATCAAGATTGAGCTGTTCATTTGATTTTTTCAGGTAGTTCTTGAGCATATTTCGTATCATGGCGTAGAGACCATCTTTAGCCGCGTCTCGATTCAAAATTTTTAAAACCCAAGCTTCTCTGTTGATGACTAAATCATTTACTTTATGCGGAAACATCATCGTCAAAATTTCATCAGCTATCAGAGAATAGGTGACATCTTTTTCATCTCCGATGGGATAGTTAGCTAAAGAATCGCATACCTTCAGAAAGCGGATATAATTTGTATTTTGCTCACCGTTTTTCTCTGAAGGAGGGAATAGTAAATTTCTATAGTCAGGATCAAATTCTGGATTATTTCGTTCTTCACGAATCTTCCCTATAAAATGATCGACTGCCTGATAAATAAAATGGTCATTTTCAAATCCGGGGAATAGGTTGTTCAGCAATTCTTTGGCTGTTGCCTGATCTTTCCTGTAGGCCTCCAAGGCTGGAGAACCTTGTACTTTACTAGAAAGCAATGAGATGATGTTGACTAATGTAGACTGGTCTTCATAGTTAGGGATTTGTTTTTTATGTGCAGCTGTTTGTTCAGCTAAGTTGGCAAGACCTACTGTAAAATTCACTTCAATCAAGTCTTGCAACTTGTCTTTGTGATGAGTTAGATTTTCACCTAAGTTATATGCTTCTAACCCTGAAATTTTATCGACTAAAGGAAGAACTTTCTCGACTAAAGGAGGAATTTGTGTGATGGCAATTTTAGCCAGCTGAATATACTCATGCGCATCAGGCACTGCGTGCTGAATCTTTTTATAAGCAGTTTCGATATGCTCCTGTTTATCTTTGACACTGATGTGAGCCTTGCCAATCAGATAAGATGCACTGGCTCCAATAAACTTATCTGCAAGCCAGACTTGAGATGCCTGTTGGACTTTATTTGCGGCCTCATAGGCTTTTTGAAGAGCTAATTGTGCTTTTTGAAGAGCCAGTTGCATTGATAGTTGCCCCTCTTCTTCAGCATACGCTTGTTCTCCCTCTTCATTTATAGGCTGGGGTTCCTCTCTTCGGCTGAATAATTTAAACGACCAGCCGCTAAACCACCCTTGAGAAGGTTTCTGTTGGGGTTGTATATTTTGTTGAAAGAGTAGTGTCTCAACATTTTCTGTGGATGCCGATGGTAGCTGAGGAGTGCCTGGTGCAGCAGTTGCTTTTTCAGGTTCTTGCTTCGGTGAAATAGGTGCAGACATAAACTTAACCTCGAAAATGAGTTTTTCAGACTAAAACACTAAATTATTGTATCCATTTTATCAGTATCTTAAGTTATTGGTAAACAATAATACCTAGCTTTTTGAGAAATTAATACAATCTTTAACTTTCCGTTCCTTCGAAATCATATTCATTTTCAATCTTCTCCCGATTTCTAACATGGTTGATGAATTCCTTGATTTGCCCAAAACCTTCTTTCTTATGGCCATCTTTAATCCAATAGCTTTCATCAGTTTTGATGAGAGGCTGCATATTAGGAGGTGTCCACGATTTCCAGTTGCCGGTCACTCGTTGGTTCTCCCCCCTCTCCATATAGAAAACCTGAATTTGTGGCAATTCACCGAATTCATTGACGACGACAATGCCTTGCATGATGATAAATCCATCATCAAAACGCATGATAGGATGGGTGATATCTTTCATCTTAATATCTTTAAAATCAGAGACTTTTAAAGTTGGTAAGCGATTAAATTCACGTTCGCCATCTTTAAATAACTCATGAATAACAGTCCTTGCAAAAGTGACCTTTTCCCCTTGTCTTCTAATACCTTCCCTTCTGGCTTTTTCTGCCTCTAGGTCATCTTTATACTTTGCATGGGAAGAGAGATATGTTTCGAACATTTTCTTATCTTTTTCGGTCCGCTCTATCCTACTTTTAAATTCACCTTCTTTAGATTTCAATTCTTTTAAGTCGGCGCTGGCTTCTTTAAAAAATTTGAATTTAGAAAGGATAAAAGCAAAGACATCATGGCTTGTGAGCCACTCGACGATCCTATTTGTCCATGTATTTTCTTCTTTTTCGATTTCTTCTAGAAAATGACTATTTTCCTTCATATCGTCGGATCTTTTTATAATTTCGTCCGTTTCTTTGCTGATGGCATTTGTGACTTCATCCACTTTTTTATTAAGCGTATCGAGGGAAAGTTTGCCTGGCGGCTGCTTTTTTATTCTTGGGACTAATTTATGAGCGCTAGATAATTGGATCATTTCAATTCGCATAATGACCTCCAAAAAACAAGGATATGAAATTAATACCTACATATCCAAATTATACTTTAAATTTAATTATTATGTCAAATCTAATTATTATGTCAAATCTAATTATATGTTAATAATGTGTTTATAATTTGTTAGACTTAACTTAAGTTAACCGTGCGCTCAAATTTTTCAGTGCTGCTGCGGTGCCTAGATGAGACATCTGAAGTCTTTCTAATAATTCCTTCTGTTGATCTGTTTGTTTACTCACGAGTCCTTCATCCTTCCGCTTTCATCCTTTCAAACTGCCAGCTGTAGCGGCGTTGATCGGGGTGGAGAAGGAAAGCAATGAGAAAATCGGCTCCCCAGAAATCTTGGCCCCCAGCTAAAGGGATAATTTGCAGTGTGGCGTGCGACTCGGTTTTCAGAGAATAGGAGACTTTCTCCCCTTCCAATACGATATCCTGAACGAACCCTTCATAGCGATCGAACGATTTTGATAATAGTTCTTTTCCTTCAACTTTGCATTTTTTGGCTTTAACAAAGAAGCTAAAAGCGACTCCATCCCAACCATCCAGTCCAAGGACAGACAAATTAAGATAAAGATTAGGCAGCCAGAATTCTTGTTTGATGTCGAACCAAATACCTCGGTAAATGGTTGCGAACGGCCTGTTTTCCACAGGCTGATCGATCATTCTAGTACATCCTTTCAAGATGAAACCTTGCGGCAAGGGCTGTATGCTGGGAATTCGTTCCCCTTGATCGGAATTATTGTTTCCTTCAATGCCGAATCCCCTGCATTCGCCTAATGGAAGATACTGCGGTCCGTAATTGACGATTTCGATATCCTCATAGCGGAAGGTACCGAGTCCGGTTTTGCAGCCATGCAGTGTGCAGACGGCATGTTGTTTTGCTGAGCGATAGCCAACCAAAGCTGTACTGGAATCACTGACGATTTCAGGAAGAAATATTTCTGAGTTTTGCTTTTCTCCGCAGAAAAGCTTTTCCAATAAGATCCACATTGGATCGATGGGACTCTCTTTTTGAATCTGAGCTTTGATCTTGTGAGCTAAAGCATAAAAAGATTTTTGCTTAGACAAGCAGCTGGTCCCTTTAAAAAGGAGATAATAGAGGATCAGGTTTCCTTGCAAATCATTATCGGTTTCTTGAATGAACAATCCTGGAAAGGGTTTGCAATTAGCGTCGAGTGTACTCATCTGCCATTCGGCAAGTTGAATGACTTTTGCTTTGAGGTCATCCCTTTGAGTCAGTAATGCCAGCGCGCAAAGGAATATTCCAAATTCGAGATGGAATGGGATGGATGGAAGAGCCAGCCATGGAGAGTATTCTTGCAATTCTATCAAGGCTGCTCCCCCTTTCAAAAGATGGGGGGCCACTTCCGGAACAGGCAGTTTTGCCAGATGGTGGTTTAAGGCTACGATTACACGGAAATATTGGGAACTCTGATTCCACGGATGCTTTTCAAACCGATAAACTTTAGATGACAGCTTATGCGAAGCCCCCCCTGATAAATAATGTAGGAGGTTTATTGCTAAAAGTCGCTTCCAGTTTCCGACCGTTTTCTCAGGAGACATCATGGTCTCATGCCACGAACAGTCGTCAATCAATTCTTCTAATAATTCTTGTGTCAGCTTACCTTGAAGGAACTCATGAATGGCACTCTCTAAATTCACGGGAGAGTCCGCTTCCCCATTCTGAGCAGTTTGCATGGTCTGCAGAAAAATGGGGTCTTTCATATTAATATGGCCTTCATTACCGCCTGGGGCGGGGAAATAATCGTCGCTAAATAATCTATTTAATCAGGCTGAATTGCAAAAAAAGACAACGACAATCCTATAAGAATTAAACCATTTATCTTTATTTACTAACTTAGACTTAAGAAACCTCTACCAGGCTCTCACCTTCGACCACCTGGCGCATTCTCTTGCCTGGAGTGAATTTGACGGCCTGTCTTGCAGGGATGACTATGGGCACCGCCGCTTTTTTAGGATTGCGTCCGATTTTTTGTTTCCGCTCAACAACTTCAAACACACCAAATTCTCTAAATTCGAGACGCTCACCTTGTGATAAGCAATCGGTGATTTTATCAAGAAATGCCTGAATGACGTGTCTGACGTCATTCGGGTGAATACCCTTATCTTGAGAGATAGAATTGATCAATTTCTTTTTGGTCATTGTACACTTCTTATCGCTGCTAATCATAGACTCGGACTCCTTCCTTTTGTCGTTAAGATTGACTGATTTGACATTGTTATATCTCTTTGATTTTCAAGCAAGTCCTTTTTGAACTTTTTTCAAATTCATCAGCTTATCTAAAAATTCATATCAAAGAATTATACTCCAACATCGTCTTCTTCATCATATGAAAAGATGCAAAGAAATCAATACTATTTTATTAAATTCCTTTTATACGAATCAGCATTTTATTCTTTTTTCCAGCGGCTATTAAAATTAACCTATTGGAAATCAGATGATTATCACCAATCGAGCAATTTTCGTCTTCTATTTTCTGATTGTTGATATAAACTCCGCCATTTCGGATTATACGTCTCGCTTCTCCTTTACTTGGCTGCAAGCCGATCTCCACAAGTAGATCGATCAGCTTTTTATTCAACACATCATTAGAGCCAAGTTCTATGCTAGGCATATCCTGAGCAAGACTTTCCAATACTTCAGCGTCCAGCCTGGCATTAGAGCCCGGAGCAACACCTTCGGTCACTTTAATCGCAGTTTTCAAACCTTCTTCGCCATGGACCAGACGTGTAATTTCTTCCGCAAGGCGCTTCTGCGAGGTGTTTGGAACGTAATTTGGCTCTTTCATCATTTTCTCGTAGCGCCGAATTTCATCCATCTCCATGAATGTGAGCATACGCATCATTTTGATGGTATCTTCATCAGTCACCCGGATTAAATATTGATAGAATTCATAGGCCGATAATTTTTCCGGCGACAGCCAGACGGCTCCTTTTTCCGATTTGCCAAACTTTTGTCCGTCGCTGCGGGTTATCAAAGGCCAAGTGATCCCATAGGCGCTTTTGCCATGCACTTTGCGTATCAAGTCTGTCCCTGCCGTAATATTTCCCCACTGGTCGCTGCCACCGAGTTGAATGGTCACGCAGTAATTTTCGAACAGATGAAGGAAATCAAATCCTTGCAAAAGCTGGTAGCTGAACTCTGTATAACTCATCCCCTCTTCAGAATTCATACGAGTCTTAACACTCTCTTTGGCTAGCATCGGACCCAGACGAAACAATTTTCCTACATCGCGTAAAAAGGTGACATAAGAAAAAGTCTTAAACCAATCGAAATTATTCAAGATCATCGCTTTTGTATCTTTGCTCTGGAAATCGATCACGGTTTCAAGATTTTTACGTATTCCTTTTAAATTGGTCTGAATCGTCGCTTCATCGAGCAGCTGTCTTTCAACACTTTTGCCTGAAGGATCGCCAATCATACCGGTTGCGCCTCCAACAATAGCAATAGGGGTATGACCAAATTTCTGGAACCAGGCCAAACCCATTATAGAAACAAGATTACCCAGATGGAGGCTATCGGCAGTAGGATCAAATCCACAATAGACAACCACTGGTTTTTCGGTAAGCTGACGCACCTCTTCGCTTGTCATTGCTTCTATAAAACCTCGTTCCTGCAAAACATCTATTACATTACGCATAAGCCTGAATCCTTAAATTAATGGGTTATTGTTGTGTAACGGTATTTTTCTGTCAATGCAGCTTTCGTATCCGAAATCAGATGATCCTGGAAACTGCGATTCGAAGGGGATGCCAGAAGCAAGATTTGCGTTGAAAAATGCGAGATTTTCAGGCACGGGAACAAACACGGATAAATATTTTCCTTGGCATTATATATTAAAATTCTATATTGTCCGAAATAGAGTGGCCGATCAGTACAAATTTAGTGGTATTTAAACTTTTTAGGAGAACAACTATGAAAAAGCAATTATTAGCATTAGCTTCTATATCATTATTACTCACTGCATGTGAAAAAAATGGTATGGATAAAAACACCAACAGCCGTGATCGCAACGATCAAACAATGCAAGAGCAGCAAAATGCCAACCCAGAAGATATGGCAACAACACAAAGAATCCGTGCTGCTCTGATGGATGACGATTCCCTTTCTTCAAATGCAAGAAATATTAAAATCATTATTGTTAGCGGTGTAGCAACATTACGTGGAACAGTGAACAGCGACAAAGAAAAAAATGATGTAGAAAAAATTACAAAATCTACAAAAGGTGTTCGCAGCGTTGACAACCAGCTCGAAGTTTCACCTTCTACCCCTAGAAGCCAATACTAGAGCAGTAATTTGGATTTTTTTTAAAGGCTTTCCATGAACAAAGAGCTCCTCCCTATTCAGAATGCAAAGAAAGCTGCTGGACAAGCTGCTGTTGACCTCATTGAAGATGGAATGGTAGTCGGGCTGGGCACCGGCTCGACTGCCACCTATTTTATTGAAGAGCTGGCCAAAAAGTGCAAAGAAGGATTAAAAATAAAGGGCATCGCCTCATCGCGCCAGACACAGCACCTGGCTGAAAGTCTCAGAATTCCTTTAATTGATCCGGATACTTTAACCATAACAGATATCGATGTCGATGGAGCCGATGAGATCGACCTTCAAAAAAATATGATTAAAGGTGGCGGCGGCGCCCTTCTCCGAGAAAAAATACTAGCCCAGGCAAGCAAAGAAATGGTGGTCGTAGTCGATGAGACAAAACTGGTCAAAAATATCGGATTATTCCCACTAGCTATAGAAATTTTATCTTTTGGCTATCGGTCAACAATCGAAAGAATAAAAGAGCGTGGTTACCGCGGCATTTTGCGTCTTGAAAGAGATAAATCAATTTATCTAACTGATAATAAGAACTATATTGTCGATATACACCTCGATCAACCCATCACCAACCCTAAAAAGATAGAAGATGACCTCAAAAGCATCGCAGGTGTTTTGGAGACAGGCTTGTTTTTTAATGTTGCAAAACGTGTCATTGTCGGGTATGAAGATGGCTTTGTAAAAATTCTAACCTGAGGATCTCATGAATTCCCCGCTCGTCCAATTATCATTCGATAAGATCATGCAGACACGTTCTTACACAGTCATTATCTTAGGAACGCCCGACAAAAAATTTGCTATCTATACCGATCCCAGCATTGGCCGGACCTTGCAGATGCTGCTGGCCGAAATGGAATCGCCCCGGCCGCTGACTCACGATCTCGTTGATAAATTGTTAGAAGGACTGGATGTTAAAGTGAAGCAAGTGGTAATCAATGATGTTCAAGATACTGTCTACTACGCGCGCCTTTTCCTTGAGCAGGACTTGGGCGATATCCGCCATATCATCGAAATAGATTGCCGTCCTTCTGACAGTCTCACCCTTGCCTTAATGAACAACGCTCCCGTCTACTGCACGCAGGAAGTGCTTGATAAGACCATTCCCGTCGAAGAGTAAAGAAGTTACAAATGAGGCTTCGTGAAGTTCATTGAAAAGGACGAAATGAACTAGATGGACGAAATGGTTATCAGATTGTCCATCTAGATCATTAATATTTAACTTTAACTTATTTTTTTTATAAAACGATCAAATAGGTCTAAAGATGTAAGGCTAAAGGTGGTAGCTAGTAAACTAACTGGCCAAAAAAGCTTATCAAGCGCTGCTCTAAGACCTACATCTGAGTAAGTCCCTTTTGCTAAGGCTGCCTTCTTGAAGTTTAAGGAGGATTTATTAACACTCGTAAAAGATGTCATTCAATTTGATTGGTGCGATTTTTTTCTTTTCAAAGAATTTCCTGAAAATTGGAAAAATTCAAAAAAAGCCCCATATTCAAATATAGTAGTCCAATCTGATACCACCATAAGGCTTGTAGATGATACATACATTTATATTTATACTCCTATTTTAGATATCAAAGATAATATTTGTGGTTTCTACAATGTAGAAAGTGTTAAGGAAGGCAATATCGTCAGGAATAATACCTTATCAACAAAGTGACTTTGGACGCTGCATGAGAATCGCAATCAATACTTGATGTAGAAGTTATTCTTCGCCAATTCAAGAATGCTCTTCACTACGCTTTCTGCATCCTCCCCTTCAGCTTCGATGGAGATCTTCGCCCCTTTGGCAGCGGCGAGCATGAGGACGCCAAGCAATGATTTGGCATTGACTGTATGGATTTGATATTTGAGCACTACTTTGGCTTTAAAATGACTAGCGCACTTCACCAACTCGGTGCAGGGCCTGGTATGCATGCCTCGGTCATTGGCCACGACGAACTTCCCTTTCACAACATTTTTATTATGGAGTATTTTTGTCATCGCTTTTTTTCTCTTTATCTCTTATCTTCTTTGAAATAGCTTATACAAGAATATTACGCAAACAAATTTTGGTGAAAAAATGGTTAAAACTCGTGATGAAGTCCCAGTCGAAGACCGATGGAATGTTGAAGCCCTTTATCCAAGCCAAGCCGAATGGGAAAAAGCATTCGACGCTTTTATCAAAGACCGACAAAAAACTCCTTATTGGCCCGATGTCGCGACTATGCAAGGAACTTTTGACAAAGGGGTCAAGAAAGTTAAAGAAGCATTGGAAAAAACCTTTCAGATCGACAGGACTCTTACGAAACTGTATACCTATGCCCATCTTCGCCATGATGAAGACATCACCAGCCCCACCTATAAAAAGTCGTATGAACAGATCCTGGCCGTCGCACACACCTTTGCACAAGAGACAGCATGGATGCAGCCAGAACTATTAAGCCTTTCCAACGAAACCCTCGAAAACTACCTGGCTGATCCTTCACTAAAGGAATATCGTTTTTATCTTGAAAAGATAGTCAGGATGAAAACTCATACCCTTTCACCCGAAAGCGAGAAATTAGTAGCGCAGGCCGGACAAGCCTTGCAAACCCCCTATAAGACTTTCAATGCGATCAGCGATGCCGACTTCCAGTTCGGATCAGTAGAGGATAGCGAAGGTGTGGAAAAACCCCTCTCCCACGCAACCTTCGGACTTTATATCCGCGAGCAAGATAGGACCCTCCGAGAAAGGGCTTTCAAACAATACCACCATAAATACCTCTCTTATGAAAACACCTTATGCGAGCTGCTGACCGGACAGATACAAACCCACCAGTTCAACGCTAAAGCGAGACACTACCCCTCTTGCCTGGAAGAGGCCCTCTACCCAAAAAATATCCCCACAACTGTCTACCATGCACTAGTCCAGGCTGTCAACGATGAGATAGGCGTCCTCCACCGCTATATGGAATTGCGTAAAAGGATTTTACAACTTGATGAAATGCACCTTTATGATGTTTATGTTCCACTAACCAAATCGATCGACATTAAGATGCCTTACAAAGAAGCCGAAGACCTCGTCATCGAATCGGTTGCTCCTTTAGGGAAGGACTATCAGAATATTCTGCGCAAAGGACTGAAGGACCAGCGCTGGGTCGACCGCTATGAGAACAAAAGTAAGCGTTCTGGAGGATACTCCAGTGGCTGTTTCGACAGCCTGCCCTACATATTAATGAATTACAAAAACATCTTACGCGATGTATTCACCCTGGCCCATGAGTGCGGTCACAGCATGCATAGCTATTATAGCCGTCAACACCAGCCTTACCACTACAGCGATTACCCCATCTTCCTCGCAGAAGTGGCCTCCACCTTTAATGAGGACCTGCTCGACCGCTTACTAATCGAACGATGCACCAACCCGACAGAAAAAATCTTCTTGATTAATCAGAAAGTCGAAGGGCTCCGCGGAACCCTCTTCCGCCAAACGATGTTTGCGGAATTCGAACTGCTCATCCATCAGCATGTAGAACAAGGAACTCCCCTCACACCACAGCTTCTAAAAGAAGAATACCGCAAACTAAACCAGAAATATTTTGGACCTTCTGTCGTCATCGACGAAGAAATTAACATCGAATGGGCACGCATCCCCCATTTCTACTACAACTTCTACGTCTACCAATACGCAACGGGGATCAGCGCTGCCATTGATTTAGCTGAAATCGTTTGCACAGGCGGACATAAGGAACAGGAAGCTTATTTAAACTTCCTCAAAAGTGGCTCCAGCCGCTATCCGATTGAAACTCTCAAGCTGGCCGGAGTCGATATGGAATCTCCAGCCCCGGTCCAATCGGCTATACGTAAGTTTGATCAGCTTGTAGGCCAGCTCGACAGCTTGCTTAGCAGTCGAATTTAAGTAGTGCTAAATTTCACTTGCGAGAAAATCATCTCATCATGTATTTTCATAGCTTACTCAATTATCAATTAAGGAGATTCTTATATGGCTCAAACACAACAATTAGCATCTCGTCCAGCCACAAAATTACTACCATTGGGAAATCGGGTCCTCGTCCGTCGCCTCGCCGCGGAAGAGAAATTAAAAGGAGGCATCATCCTTCCCGATACAGCCAAAAAGAAGCAAGAACAAGCTGAAGTAGTAGCCATCGGCAGCGGCACAAAAGAAAAAAATGGGACAATCATCCCCATGCCCGTCAAAGTAGGCGACATCATCCTCATGGAAAAATATTCCGGACAAGAAGTCACATTGAACGATGAAGAATTAGTCATCCTTCGAGCTGATGACATCATTGCCATTGTAGAAAAATAAATATAAAGGAGATTTCAAATGGCACCAAAAACCATTAAATTCAAAGAAGACGCACGTCAAAAAATTCTCAAAGGTGTTCGCACACTCACGGACGCTGTTAAAGTAACTCTCGGTCCTAAAGGTCGCAACGTCGTTATAGACAAAGCATATGGCACACCACACATCACCAAGGATGGTGTCACCGTCGCCAAAGAAATCGAACTAGAAGATAAGTTCGAAAATATGGGCGCTCAGATGGTCAAAGAAGTGGCCAGCAGGACTGCCGACAAAGCGGGTGATGGAACTACCACAGCTACTGTTTTAGCAGAAGCCATCTACAGTGAAGGACTCCGCAACGTCGCTGCCGGAGCCAACCCGCTCGACCTCAAGCGCGGCATGGAAAAAGCCCTTAAAATGACCATCCAGGAACTTGTCAAGCAAAGTAAGAAAGTTAAAGACCGCAACGAGATCGCCCAAGTGGCCACCATCTCGGCTAACAATGACAAAGCGATCGGCGAAATCATCGCACTAGCAATGGAAAAAGTGGGACGCGACGGGACCATCACCGTTGAAGAAGGCAAAGGCTTCGAAACAGAACTCGATGTCGTCAAAGGGATGAAGTTCGACCGCGGATACCTCTCCTCCTATTTCATCACCAATGCCGAAGCACAAGAGTGCGTATTAGAAGACGCCTACGTACTTATCTACGACAAAAAAATCAGTACCATCAAAGAGATCATCCCCATCCTGCAAGTTGTTGCTGAAAGTGGACGTCCCCTCCTAATCATCGCTGAAGATGTAGAAAGTGAAGCGCTTGCCGTCCTCGTCGTCAACCGTCTGCGCGCCGGACTCAAAGTCTGCGCCGTCAAAGCCCCAGGCTTCGGCGATAGACGCAAAGCGATGCTTCAAGATATTGCCCTCCTGACCGGTGGTCAACTGATCAGCGAAGAGCTCGGAATGCAGCTCGAAACAATCACCATTGAGCAGCTAGGCCGTGTCAAAAAAGCTGTCATGAATAAAGAAGAAACCACTTTGGTCGAAGGTGCAGGATCCAAACAAGCTATTCAAGACCGCGCTGCCCAGATCAAACGTGAGATAGAGGAAAGTACCTCCGACTACGATAAAGAAAAACTGCAAGAACGCCTAGCCAAATTAGTCGGCGGCGTTGCAGTCATTCGTGTCGGAGCAGCCACCGAAATCGAAATGAAAGAGAAAAAAGACCGTGTCGATGACGCCCAGCGCGCCACCGCCGCAGCCGTCGAAGAAGGCATCCTCCCTGGCGGAGGTACCGCTCTCGTTCGTTGCATTCCAGCCATCAGCAAACTGGCCGAATCGTGCGAAGGTGATGAAAAGACCGGAGTCAAAATCCTGGTCCGTGCCTTAAGTGCGCCATTGCGTCAGATCGTCGAAAACGCCGGACAAGAAGGAGCCATCATCCTTCAGCAAGTTGAAAAATTGTCTGCTACCGAAGGCTACAATGCCCTCACAGGCACCTATGTCGACATGATCAAGGAAGGAATCCTCGACCCAACGAAAGTGGTCCGATGCGCCCTCGAATACGCTGTGTCAGTCGCCTCCATGCTCCTGACAACCGAGGCCCTTGTAGCCGATATCCCAGACGAGAGCAGAACTCCTGCTACCGCTTCCATGGGGATGGACTACTAGAAAAGGCTAAAGGCTAAACTGGGACGAATGGGACTTATGAAAATAAGTCCCTTCGTCCCATTATAGTCCATTTCATCAGCCCTCAGCCCTCAGCCTTTCCACTTGTATCCCGTGCCCTATCTTATTAAAAAAATAATGTTCATTTAAAAAAATGACGATTTAGTTTAGTATTGATCAGATTTTGTCAATTAAGTTTTCTTAAGGATTCCAATGATAGGTTACGTCTCGTCTTTACTTTTCCCCACCCCTTATCAGCAACAGCTGTATCAATACGATCAAAACCCTGATGAATTTATATTTGATGAAACTCAAGTCAATGAACAGATGTCGCATTTCCTCGAGTCAATCGAATGGAACATCGCATCGTTGCCAAGCCATGATGCACGAGCCCGCTATTTCAGGATTTTCAAAGAGCATGCTACCGCCTTAACTTTCGTTCCATACTATTTTACTAGAGGCAACTGTCAAAACATCGCTCTAAGGATAGTAGAGACCTTCAATCAATGCCCTAACCTCAAATCAATCGAATCCAAAAAAGGGGTATACAACTCTCAACTTACATCAGGAATCTTATTGTGGGAAAAACCAATTTTTACAATTGAAACTGCGACTAACTTCTATAGTACGATATTGGCAACTTCCATGTCAGTTGAAAATGGTATACAGCCCAAACTCCAATCTCTTCGCATTAGAAGCTACCACAAAATCACACCGGACATGTTGGACGCCATCACTAATACCAACCCTAAATTAAGCAGTCTGAGAGTATGTGTACGTAGAGGTGACCAAAGAACTTTTGACGTTGCCATCGGGCGGCTGGAAAAAATGAATAACCTCAAACTCCATTCCGATAATCTCAATGATGGGAACTTACCTGAACTTTTAAAGAGATCGCCAAAACTTGAAAAGCTAAATATCGGTTCAAAGAATCTGTCTTCCTATTCTTTTATTAGAATCGCCCATTTAGCAGAACTGCAATTCCTTAAAATATCTGGTTTGGAAAAAGTACAAATAAAAGATTTTGAGTTTTTAAAAAAGAATAAGAAACTCACCCATTTCAAAATCAATTCCATGTCCTATGAGAATGACATTCTAGAGGTCATTGCTAAATTTCTCTCCAGCCATTTAACAGTCCTTTGCCTAAACTGGAGCCGCTTTCCAGATACACTGCGTGCGGTATCATGTTTGAAAACTTTCGTCAATCTCACCAATTTTTCTATGAAACTTGATAATGAACTTGCCCCCGAAGATCGGGTCATTCCCGAACTTGCCAATGCCGTTCCCACTCTACAAACAATCGATATGGAATATTGGGAACTTTCTGCTGAACATGTAGCCCAATTCGAACTCTTTAAACAACTGCGCCATCTGACAATTGGTAATTTTCCGGGCTGCGAAATGCTAAATGATGCGATCGAAAAATTGAAAGAAAATAATCTAAAGCTTGTGGTTGAAAACATCTCCTATAAATTGAGGGATCACGGCAATGGCTATTAACAACTACCTGAAAGTAGGGTCTATTCAAGCAATCACTTTTAATTGCACCCTTAACGTATTTTTCATTGCAAAAAGACTTGTCTTAAAATTGCCGATTTTTTAATATGTCAGTTCTCTATTCCGGAATAGCTCAGCGGTAGAGCAGCGGACTGTTAATCCGTTGGTCGTAGGTTCGAATCCTTCTTCCGGAGATTTTAATTATTAGGCAGTTACGACGAGAGTTGTAGCTGCCATTTTTGTCTAATGGTGCACTGATGGTGCACTCGCTCGCAAAAAATGGCAACAACTCTCGTTGTCATGACTAAACCAAAACCAAAGGACAAAAAGGACAATAGGGACAAAACCTATTGACCAGCGAATGACGCAACTTGTTAACTTTATTCTTTTAATGCACCACCAGTGCACCAAAAGTAAGAGTTATCGAAGACGAAAGGCTTGTGAATGCCTTTTCGGGTCGATTTTTCCAAGTGCGCCAGTTGATTAACAATCCGTCGTTGTTAACAAAACAACAAAACGGAGGAAAAATGGCTTACATTCAAGAAAGAAAAACAGATAATGGCGCAACTCATTTCCGGGTTCAGGTCAGGTTGAAAGGTCACCCAACAGCAACCGCAACCTTCGACCGCAAAACCGATGCCAAGCTTTGGGCACAACAGACCGAAGCCGCCATGCGGGAAGGTCGACACTTCAAAACTGCTGAGGCTAAAAAACACACCCTTGGCGCACTCATTGACCGCTATATTGAAAATGTCATTCCGACAAAGCCGAAAAATGGCTCTTCAACAACCGCTCAGCTCCTTTGGTGGAAAAAGCAGATAGGCTATTGCCTATTGTCTGACCTGACACCCGCACTCATTGCCGAACAGCGGGACATCCTATTAAAAGGAAAAACCATCAAAGGAACCATTCGCTCCCCTTCCACAGTCGTTCGATATTTGGCTGCCCTGTCACATGCCATTACCATTGCTACGAAGGAATGGGGCTGGCTGGAAGACTCCCCTATGAGAAAAGTCACCAAGCCCACTGAACCGAGAGGCCGAGTCCGCTTCCTCGACGACAGCGAAAGAGAGGCGCTGCTGGCTTCCAGTAAAGGCAGTTCTAATCCCTATCTATACATTGTTGTTGTCCTTGCCTTGTCAACTGGAATGCGTCAAGGCGAGCTGATGAATCTCCGATGGGAAAATATTGACATCTTCAAAGGCAAAATCATCCTGCACGAAACCAAAAATGGAGAAAGAAGAGTCGTCGCTCTCCGCGGCCATGCTTTGGAACTCGTGCAATCATATGGACTGACTAAAGGACAAATTTTTGGCCTTCTATTTCCCTCCAAAGATGATGCGGACAAACCGATGGACTTAAGATTCCCCTGGGAGCAGGCATTAAAAAAGGGGAACATCTCAAACTTCCGCTTCCATGATTGCCGTCACAGCTGCGCCAGCTATCTTCTGATGAATGGCGCGAGCTTGGCTGAAATCGCCGAAGTACTTGGACATAAAACTTTGAGCATGGTCAAAAGATATGCTCACCTATCAGAGTCACACACATCAAATGTTGTAGAAAAAATGAATCAAAAACTTTTTGGAGCATAAATGTTAGATTACGATCAAATTTCCTTTTCTTACTATCTTAAAGTATGGAATCAATATGAATGCGTTCACAAGAACCCTGAAATTCTGCTGGATGAACTCAGGAAGAAATTTCCTTTTGATGAAAAGCCTTTGAGATTGAACTCATGGGATATTCCACAAGCTGTTCTTATTTATTATGGGTTGAATCCAAAAATGATAGCCATGCTGGATAAGTTCGCCCTAGTTCCACTACTCTCAGCTATAGATAGCGAATGTCTTGTTGATTTACTTACAAATCATCTGGGTCATATCGCATGTCCAGCACAAAATTATGTACTCGTTCGTAAATTCGTGTCATTTCTAAAAGAAAAGAAAGTGCCCGTGCCTATGCATTTGCATATCATAGAAGAAATAACTGAGGAGGAAAATGAGATTGAAGTATCTCACGATGAAGAAGAAACTAAGACAAAAACAAGATTCAGAAAGGAATCCCATAGAAGAGATATTATGCGCTATGCGGCTGACCTTTTTTGGAGAAACCAAAAAAATAAAGATAAAAAATTCATATCCCCTACAGCCCTTGCTCGCAGCGATGACATGAATAAATTAGTTGCATTAATCAATAAAATTGGAGAAATACCAGCTATCCAAGGTGATGATTATGATGGGTGCCAAGTTGACCCCGAATGGTTTAGTGATCTTTTTCCCGGCGAGAAAAAGCCTGGCCCAAAGTCCAATATATCAAAAATAAATGAATAATTCCGTTTTATGAAAAATAATTCCTCCCTTGCAATTGCATGTCTGACTAGATTTCTTAAAAAAATCCCCTTGCTTACAAAGGTAATTCCCCGATAAGTAAATTCCAGCCTGTAAAAACAATGTACTTCCCTTGAAAGAATTCCCCGATAAGCTATCGGGGAATTAATTTTCATCCGCCGTTATTTAAATAATCAGACACCTTTTAACTTTGAACCAAAAGCAAGCGAAATTGCTTGGCATTGTGCCGACGTTAGCTGCTTTAAACAAAAAAGAAAGGTAAAGTCAAATGACCGATCAACTCGAAAATAAATCAAACCCTAAATTATACACAGCAACAAAATGGCCTCACTCATGGCCTCCTCCAGGCGGAATGCGGCACCTTATTTTTCACGCTAAAAAAAATGGTTTTGACAAAGTCATTAAGCGTGTTGGAAGAAGAGTACTGATCGACGAAGCGGCTTTCTTCCGATGGGTGGAAGAGAGAAACGCCAAAGGAGGTCTAGTATGATTGATTATTTAAAAATTCATAGCCAAAGGCAAAGAAGAGCGCTTGATGCTCTTCTTGCTAAAGATAGTATCGAAGTTAAAGATTTGGGAATAATCATTGGCGCGCTTAATCCAAGACAAATTGTCTTTGAATTAAGAGAAAACGGATTCCGAGACACCATTAAAACTAAATCTTTTGAATGTCTTGATCGAGATGGGAAGGTTTGTAGTCCAGGTAGGTATTACATTCCTCCTGAATTAAAACCTATGGTTGGAGAATTCCTAAAAAAGGACGGCCTGGCAGCCGCCCCAAAATCTTCAAATAAACTACCCGGAAACAACAGTCATGATAAGGGAAGGAGATAAAACATGCAAGCATCGACCTTCAATAATCATGAATGGAACCCTCCTCTTCCTTTAGAGGAGGTTCCTTTGAACCCTTGGCCGGACAATGTCTTCCCTTCGCCCTTCGAACAGTTTGTGAATGAACTTGCCCGATCAACTGAAACCCCGATTGAACTGTCGGCTATGCTGACTTTATCGGCGGTAGCTACAGCATCCCAAAATCGATATCAGGTGCAAGTTAAATCCGACTATCACGAGCCTGTCAATCTTTGGCCAGTCATTGTTCTACCCCCAGCCTCAAGAAAAACTAAGGTGTATGGTGAAGTTACAGCCCCATTGCGCAAATGGGAATCGGAACAGAAAGCAATCATGGAACCCTTGATTAAATCTGCCCAGAGCAAGAGAAAAACCGCTGAAGCTAGGCTTAAGGAACTTCGCATTCTTGCCTCAAGAGCAGATGAAACTCAATATGACGACATTCAAAATGATATTGAATTATTAGAACAAGAACTGGTGGAGGTGCCCTCATGCCCACAAATTTGGACTAGCGACGTAACCCCTGAACAGTTGGCAACCATTATGTCAACGAACGATGAAGCAATGTCATTGCTGAGTGATGAAGGGGGCATTTTTGATATACTCGGCGGTTTATATTCAGATGGCAAAGCTAACATCGATTTATTTTTACAGTCACATTCTGCAAGTCCTGTCCGTGTTGATAGAGGGTCAAAGCCGCCAATCTTTATGGAAAGGGCTATCCTAACAATGGGGCTGACAATACAACCTGAAGTACTAAAAAACATGTGCCGCAATAAAACATTCCGAGGCAGAGGTCTTCTCGGTCGCTTCCTATATGTCATGCCAAAATCAAATATTGGCTCCAGAACTTTCTGTGAAGCTCCTATGGATAAAGAATGTGTCCAGTTATACCAAAGGGCTTTGCAGACTCTTATGAATCACCCTGTCTCTGTTAAGAACGGCAAAAGGAGCCTATGCTCTTTAATATTATCGGAAGAGGCTTATGCCAAGTGGCTAAGTTATGCCAAAACCGTGGAATCGTTAATGGGAGAAGAAATTGGCCATCTTTCTCATATCACCGATTGGGCAGGCAAGCTTCCCGGCGCAATAGCCCGAATCGCCGCTTTGCTGCATATCATGCGTTATGCTTTCGAGAAGCCTTGGCAGCATCAAATATCCTCTGAGGATTTGACTTCAGCGGTAAAAATTGGACACGCCCTAACAAAACATGCTCTCGTTGTTTTTGACCTCCTGCAACAAGACAATGCAATGCAGGTGGCAGGAACAATTTATCAATGGATTAAGCAGGAAAATATCAGGCAATTTACCTTTCGAGAATGCCAAAGAAAGTTTCGCCGCGTCAAAAAGGATGAATTGAAACCCAGCCTGGCAATACTTGGTGAGCGTGATATTTTGCAAGAAATTGAGATTAATAAAAGTATAGGAAGGCCAAGTTGTATCTATGAGGTCAACCCCCTCTTATTCGAATAAATATTGTCGCAATAGGGATATTTTTGTCCCTATTGTCCCTTTTGTCCCTAGAAATGAAATTTGGAAGGTATGCATAGTCCATCCGAAAGAAAAACAAAAAAAGGATTGTTATGAAAAAAGAAAAAGTAAAAGAGAAGATGCAAAATCAGGTCATCTGCAATGAACAAACAAGATTGCCAAAAAAGGAAGAAGCCAACCTTTCACAGAAAGCAGGAAAAAACAGAAAATGCCCGATAGAATTCTTTATGGAAGAAAAAGATGGTACGGCAAAACTGTCAATAAAGAGGTTCACAGCAGACAAGGAAGATATATCACGGCAAAATGAGTTACAACAGTTATCGGGAACATCAAACTCACCGCTTGCTGATAGCATTATTACTTCTGGTGTAAAGGCTTTACCAAACAGTATGGACGAAGCTAAGAAAAACAATATCGTTGTTCAAAGCATATATGATTCCGAACCGAAAGATGCGAATGAAGCCAGGCTTGCGGCTCAAGCTGCGGTATTATATTCTCAAGGCATGGATTTTCTGGAAAGGGCAAGGAGCGTACTTTTTGATGATGAAACTTTTGCTAAACATATTTGGCATCCAATACTTATGAATACGGCTTTGAAATTGTTAAACTTGCACACGAAAACAATAGAGGCACTTGTACACTACCGACAAAAGGGGGAACAAAAAATCACAGTGCAGCATCAATACGTTCAGGTAAACGGTGGAGGTCAGGCTATAGTGGGTCAAGTAGGGGGTGGGGAGCAACAACAAAAAATTAGTGAGGTACCTCATGGAAACAATACCGATTTGTGAAGCCAAATCGAAGCAGTCTGGACAGCGATGCAAAAATTTTGCCGTTAAAGGCAAACGAGTTTGCCGCCTTCATGGCGGCCATAGTACAGGAGCCAAAACGCCAGAGGGAAAAATGCGCCAGAAGATGGGAAGCTGGAAGCATGGTTTACGATCGAAGGAAGCAAATGAAGAAAGGCGTGCTGTTCGTAATATGATAAAACATTGCAATGGCCTTCTTGAAAGGTTTTAAATTATCTCA
>JABDDC010000006.1 GCA_013287815.1 Chlamydiota bacterium | reverse complement strand
TGCTCCATTTGACGGGAAAATAGGCGTTTTCAGAGATTTGTCTGTAGCATACAATACCGAAGATGTTACACTTTATACATATCCCGGAGACCTGATACTACCGACGCAAACAGTGATTACATCAATAAATGAAGCCGGCCCGATGCGCAGCGATTTTTGGATTTCGTCGAAGGAGTGGGTGAGGGTGCGTAATGAGCAATATAAATTGTGTAAAGAATGTAATCCGAATATTCCCTTAATTCCTCCCAATACTCCTTCAGTCAATTTTCCGATAAGAATTGAAACATCCCCCTATTTGCTGCCGGATATCAAATACCCCGGAATAGTCTTCTATATCGATCTAAATGTAAGCAACAATCAGGATAGCTTAAAAATGTCCGGTAGTGTCGAAAACGTCGATAAATTTGCATTCGATTCACAATTTGCAAAGGTGCGCCTTTTTTTGAGTAAAATACCCGATGCGCTAGTGATTCCTGTTTCTGCCGTACAACAAGGCTCTAAAGGTCCTTTCGTTTACATGATCCTTTCTGATATGAGCACTAAAGTTGTTCACATTGAAACCGGCGATGTTGTCGACAATGAGATCATCGTATTATCCGGTTTAAAAGCCGGTGATAAACTGGTAACAAGCAATCTGATTGGATTAAAGAATGGCGCCATTGTAGAGATTGTAAATAAAGGGGCGCAGAATGAATAGGTTTATCCTTATTGTATGCTTATTAATGACCGGATGCTCCGCGCATGATCAAAAAAAAGCGCAACACCACGTATCGAGGGTTGAAGTAACTGTCGCGGAAGAGAGGGATGTTCCCATCATGTTAACTGCCAAAGGAATCTTTTCAGCAGCATCAGGAAGCTTAAGCGTCAGTGCGCAAGTAACAGGAATCATCACCAAGCACTTCTTATATGAAGGAGCGATCGTAAATAAAGGGGATCCTCTTTTTCAGTTGGATGATCGCCCCTTTCAAGCTGCACTGCAACAAGCTATGGCAACACTGAGGAAGGATGAGGCGACTCTTGAGTTGGCAAAAATCACAGTAGAAAGAAACAAGGATCTGGCAACAAAAAATTATATCTCAAAACTCATCTTTGAAGAATATCAGGCAGCCGTCAAGATTGCTGAAGCACAAGTTGACATCGATTTAGCCTCTGTGGATGCTGCAAAAGTCAACTTGAGTTATACCATAGTCACCGCTCCAATCAGAGGAAGAATGGCTACTTTTGACTCATGGCCCGGATCTCTTGTTTTTCCAGGCGGCAATAGTATTACACAAATGAGTCCAAGTTCTCTCCCTGTAAAGGAGCTCAACGTCGATTTTTCATTACCGGAAAGAAAATATCTGAAGATGCTGGAAGTAAAAGATAACTGGCCACTAAAAATCGAGGCTTCCCCCTTCCACGAT
Organism: Chlamydiota bacterium; assembly: GCA_013287815.1. Taxonomy (GTDB): domain Bacteria; phylum Chlamydiota; class Chlamydiia; order Chlamydiales; family Parachlamydiaceae; genus JABDDC01. The sequence goes on along the minus strand of JABDDC010000006.1, from coordinate 64,043 downwards.
CCGGAGAGAAAATACGTGGGAACCATCAAATACATCGACAACTCTTACGATCCACTAAATGATAAGATTTTTATGAAGGCTGTTATCGAAGATCCGGATGTATTCGTCATAGAACGTCAGATGGCTGATATACGCATCATTTTACGAACTGAGTCCCATGCGATAGTGATCCCTGATTCTGCCGTTGAATTAGGCCCTGAAGGGTATTATGTTTATGTCATCCATCCCGATATGACTGCTCAGTCCACTCGTGTAGAAGTAGGAAACATCATCGACAAGGAAATTGTCATTTTCTCCGGTTTGAAATCCGGAGACACTGTTGTAACTAACGGTCAATTTAACCTGAAGAACGGAACAACAGTCGAGATTGTCGAGAATAGGAGCGCAAAATGAATCTTTCTTCCCCATTTATTAGAAAGCCGGTAATGACTAGTTTGGTGATGGCTGCCTTCCTAATCGCGGGAATAGCCTGCTACATGCAATTACCGGTGAGCAATATGCCGGATGTAGCTTATCCCTTTATTAATGTGGATGTACCATACCCCGGGGCCAATGCTGACGAGATGGCAAATAACATTGCTACCCCATTAGAAAGAGAATTTCTTACGATTTCAGGCTTGCTTCAAGTCCTCTCGAACAACACTCCTGGCGATACCAATATTATTCTTCAATTCGATCTTAGCAAAGATATCAATGTAGCGGCTTTGGATGTTCAAACAGCTATCACCAGAGCACTTCCTTTCTTGCCTGCGGATCTCCCAAGCGCACCCAGCTTTAGAAAAGTTAACCCTGCTCAGGAACCTATATTACTATACACATTGACTTCTGACACGATGCCTTCCGGCGAAATGTACGACTATGCCAACACTATCATCGCCCAACGGTTTGCGTTGATCAATGGTGTTGCAGACGTACAACTTTACGGATCCCCTTCGGCCGTTCGTGTGCAGGTGGATCCAAGGCTAATGGCGATCCAGAATGTTTCTCTGGATGACATTTCAAGAACGGTTATTCAAGCCAATCCCTATTTGCCTTCAGGGAGGTTAGAAGGGCCTAATAAGGCGCTGACTGTCAACACATCGGGACAGTTGAGGAAAGCAAAATTTTATGAAGATTTAGTCATTAAATATCAACGAGGGGCTTTCCTTCGCATTCGAGACGTCGGAAAAGCTATTGACAGTCAGGAAGATTATAAAACGGTTTGGACCTATTTTACCAAGGATTCAAAGCTTCCGTCTGTCTCGATAGTGATAAGACCTCAACCCAGTGCAAATGTTGTTCAGATTTCCAAGGATGCTAATAAATATCTTCCTTCGATTATTGCCGAGCTCCCTCCCACCCTAACTTTGAATGCCTTTCATGATCGTTCCATATCTATTAGCGATTCAATACGGGATGTCCAACTTAACCTGGTCATAGCTTTCTTTTTAGTTGTATTAATTATTTTTTTCTATCTTGGAAAGCCTGTTGAAACTCTTATTCCGGCCCTGGTGCTTCCGTTGTCTGTGGTCGGAACATTTATCTTCATGAAAATGTTTAACTATAGTCTGGATAACCTTTCTCTGTTAGCGCTAATTTTATCATTGGGATTCATCATTGACGATGCGATTGTTGTTATTGAGAATATCGTCCGCCGTGTGGAAGCTGGGGAAAGCCCTTGGAAAGCATCTCTGGAAGGGTCTAAGCGGATAGGGTTTACTATCTTGTCAATGACTTTATCTTTGGTTGCCGTATTCATTCCTATCTTATTCATGTCCGGATTGTTTGGAAGGGTACTCTCCGAATTTGCCGTGACGCTGACGATTATTACCCTTCTCTCCGGATTCATCTCTTTGACACTGACCCCGATGCTTTGCAGCTTCTTTATCCATCCAAGAAGCGAACAAGAAGAAAAAAAGCGGCTCCATTTTGGCGATCGGGTGAATAACTTTATGGTTGGATATTACAAACCAAGTTTAAAATGGGTTCTAAAGCACCGTTGGGTCTCTATAGCCCTGTTTTTAATCTGCACATTGTACAGCCTTTACCTTTTTATCGTCCTTAAAAAAGATTTCATGCCTGATGAGGACATTGGATATTTCGTTGTTTATAGTCAGGCAGCTCAGGGTACCTCTCCGGATAGAATGAGAGAGTATCAAAAGCATGTTACCGATATCTTTGAAAAAGATCCAAATATCGGAAGATTTCTTTCTGTAGCCCCCTATAAGGGATACCGCAATGGACGTTCCTTTGTTAGTTTAAAGCCGCTTAGTCAAAGGAAGCCTATGAAACAAGTCATAAGTGAGTTATCCCGTCAGACATCACAGATTGTTGGGCTTAGTACGGTGTATAAAGTTATTCCTATGATCGATTTGTCTGTGGGAAATGTAGTCAAAGGTGCTTACCAGTACAAGATGCAAAGCTTGCACCCGGAGGATTTATTTCCTGCTGCCAAAGAATTTGAAAGGCGCATGAAAGCCATGCCGGAACTGCAGGGGGTAAGCAGTGATCTGGAGGTCGATACCCCTCAGCTTTTTGTCAATGTCCTTAGAGATAAGGCCTACGTAGTTGGAATCAGTGCTGAAAATATAGAACGTACACTGGATCTCGCCTTCAGTGGAGGAAAAATTTCGAGGATTTACACACCGGCGAACATATATAATGTGATCGTGGAAGTGCTCCCTTCTTTACAAAAGGATCCAACCGCCCTCGATCTCCTTGAGGTACGTTCTAACATAACAAACGAGCTTGTTCAATTGAGCTCTGTTGCAGAGTGGAAGGTTGGGCTCGGATCCGATAGCGTTAATCACATTAACCAATTTCCCAGCGTAACGATATCGTTTAATATTGACCCCAATTTTTCTTTAGAGGATGTTCTTAAACAATTGCAAAAGATGAATACGGAAGTACTGCCGGAAAGTGTGAAAGGGGAAGTGATTGGAACAGCTCAGATATTTGAGGAGTCTTTGCAGAGTGCAGGAATCTTGCTTCTGGTGATGATTCTCGTCATTTATCTTGTCCTGGGAATCTTATATGAAAGTTATATCCATCCAATCACTATCTTGACGACGCTGCCCCCAGCAATTCTAGGGGGTCTATTGACCCTGGAACTGACGGGGTATAGCCTCTCTTTGTATTCATTCCTGGGGATTATACTGCTTATCGGAATCGTGAAGAAAAATGGGATAATATTGATAGATTACGCTTTAGAAAATATCCGCGAAAAAGGGACATCTCCCGAAGAATCCATCTATGATGCGTGCATTGTCCGGTTCCGTCCCATCATGATGACTACTTTAACGGCTATCGCGGGTGCACTCCCTATTGCCATCGGGATCGGGGCTGGAGCCGAAGCCAGGCGTCCTTTGGGACTTGTCATCATCGGAGGGCTCATGCTTTCACAATTAATCACACTTTTTATTACACCCGTACTTTACCTTTCGCTGGAAAAACTCAATAAAAAGCTTACAATTCAGTCTGCCGATAAAGAGTGAAACACTTCCTTAAAAAAAAGACGCATGGACTGCCAGGATCTATGATCGGTAAGAGGGTCGTAAGCACGTCCTAAATCGGGAGCCTTTGCTTTCGGATTTGTAAATGCGTGACAAGCTTGTCCATAAGTGAGCAACTGCCAATCCACGCCGGCCTCGTTCATTTCTGCTTCAAATTTCAGGAGGTCGTCTTGCGGGGTTAGAGGATCTTTATAGCCGTGCAAGACTAACAGAGAACCGCTAATCTTTGGTGCTAAGGGAACTTTTTTCGCTTGAAAGCCAAATAGGGAGTCGACCAATACTCCATGAAAACTTACAACCCCCGAAACGGGAGCTCCGGATCGATAAAGTTCGACTACAACGAGGCCGCCAAAGCAAAATCCTATCGCACCGATTTTATTTGAATCGGTCAACCGGAATTTAGACACTGTCTCATACGCGGCTAAAATCCTTTCTTGCAATAGCTTTCGATCCATAAACAGGGGAGACATAAGAGCTTCGGATTCTTGTTGATTAGCGGCGGTTTTAGCATCGCCATACATATCTATAGCAAAGCCGATATACCCTAACTCCGCAAGAGCTTCAGCCTTTTTCCTGGTAAATTCACCCTGACCCGTCCAACCATGCGCTACAATCACTGCCGGGCGTTTGCCTTCATAGGACATATCATAGGCCAAATAGCCCTTAAATTGGATCCCATGACATTGATAAATAATCTCTTCGCCGTGCATGATTATAATCCAAGCCATTGAAGGGTTATTGTTATCACATAGGCAACACACGCAGTAAATGGAAAGGTTATGATCCAGGAAGAGAAAATTTGAGTTGTGACTCCCCAGCGTACTGCTGAAAGGTTTTTTGTAGATCCTACTCCCATAATGGCAAAATTAATCGTGTGGGTTGTACTTAATGGAATCCCGAACCGTGAGGCTAAAAATATGATACTCGCCGCCGCCGATTCAGCTGCAAATCCTTGCGAAGTGTCCAAATGCGTGATCTTAAATCCTACAGTCTTTAATATCTCCCAGCCCCCGATTAAAGTCCCCAACCCGATCATCAACGCACACAACATGATGACCCATAGAGGAACATAGAAAGAAGGGATGATTCCTCCGATTAATAACGTTAATGAGAAAACCCCCATAATTTTTTGACCATCATTTGAACCATGACTGAAAGAGACAAATGCTGATGAGAAGATCTGTAAGAAGCGAAATAAACCTTTTACCTTACGTAAACTTGTCTTGCGGAAGATCCAATAAACGGCTGTCATTATTAGAAGTCCGCCTAGAAATCCAACAATAGAAGAAAACGAAAGTCCAATCATTACCTTGATCCATCCGCTCGATAATAAAGCCTCTACCCCCCCGGTAGCAAACCCTGCACCGGTTAATGAGGCTAATAGAGCATGGCTTTTGCTTACAGGCATTCCCCAAAGAGCATTTAGAGCGCTCCAGAGAATAAGGCTAAACATGGCAGCGCCTATTGTCGTCAAAGTAATAAACTCAAGCTTTATAAATTCTGTACCGACCGTATAGGCGACGGCGGTACCGGAAAGGGCTGCTCCTAAAGCATTAAAGAAGCCTGCCATGATAATTGCCTGCATGGGGGTAAGGGCTTGTGTCGAGACAACAGTAGCGATTGAGTTTGGGGCATCTGTCCACCCATTAGTGAATTCCGCAATCAGGACGAGGATTAAAACTATCAATAGGGCTATGTCCATCAATTATCCATATTTAACCACAGTTGCTTCGATAGTATGTGAAACATCTTCGCACATATCTATACCTTTTTCGACTAGATTGTAAATTGCTCTCCATCTGATGATCTCAATGGCATTCGTTTCATGTAAAAAAAGGTTGAGAATTGCTTTTTGTGCTAAAAGGTCACCGGAATTTTTCAGGAGGATTATTTCGTTACAGTAATCAAGTACGCGCTGAGGTCGCTGCAAGTTTCGGATGCTAGCAACTGCTTTAGCAACAACGGTAAGAGTTTCGTTGAGAATTGAAGCAAGCTCGCCCATCTCCTGGGTACTTTTCTGAATCCCATACGATACCATCCAGATGGCAGTATTATAGGTATTGTTAATGATATCGTTGAGTTGTTTTGCAAGAAGATGGATATCTCCCCGGTCAATCGGAGTTATGAAAGTTTTGTTGAGCATATTTAAAATTTCATGAGATGTCATATTGCTTTCGTGTTGGATTTCTTTGATACGGGCGATACCGGGATGTTGAGGTGTCCAGGTATTGCAAATTTCAAGAAAAAGAGCCGTTCCATCATGGACGTCCGTAGCTAGCTCGTTCAGAAGGTCGAAAAATTTTTCTTCTCTGGGAATTAATGAAAATGCCATAGCAACTACCTCTCTACTCTAAAATATTAATCACACCCTGATCTGCATTTACCTCTACCAACTCACCATCTTTAAGAACTTTGGTTGCGATATTGGTGCCTATGATGCAGGGGATATTCAGTTCGCGTGAAATGATAGCGGCATGACACGTGATTCCTCCTTCATCTGTAATTAAGGCAATCGCCTTTTTTGCGAGCGGCATAAAATCCGGTGTCGTCATCCCGGTTACAAGGATTAACCCGTTTTCAAATGAATCGATCTGAGACGTTTTCAAAATACGCGCTCTACCGACAACCTTTCCTTTATTAGCTATTTGACCATTTATTTTTTTTGAATCAGGATGAGTCTCATGCAAGACTATCCCTAATTCTTCGACCATCTGGCGCGCTTTTTCCCCTTCTACGATTGTTACTTCCTGATCTATTTGAAATAACAGTGTAAAATTGACTCGCTCGCGCAAAATGGAGATTGCCTTGCCTGGGTCTTTTTTATAAAGCCGGAGGATATCCTGGTCGACATACAATATTTCTTCTCTTGAAACAGCGAGTAACTCAGCTAACTTCGGCAAAATAATACCGTTTAAGTAGTAGCAAGTTTCAGACATTGTTCCCTTCCTGTCGTCTTGCATCAGGGCTGTCAATTCGAAGACTTTAAATAAGGTCACGATCTCATCAGAAAGGGAGTATTTTTCGATGCATGCCTTCTGATTATTTACTATAGACACATAATCTTTCTCCTTATGGTCTAATTCGCTTGTTTCAAGTTTTTTGACAACTGTATCAAAATCCCAAATCCCAGGCCCTACATATTCATACGGAAACCAAAAATACTTATCAGAGAAGTTTTTAATATGTTCTCTAAGTTCTTTTTTTTCTTCACCGGACTTAAATTCCTTCAAAAGTTTTTGAAATTCATCCTCAATAATTTCACTATAAGAGTCCGTGGTCAGTTGAAACATTGTATTAATTATTTCTTGTCTTTCATCCTCACTATATTTTTGGAGGTGCGTCATGATTCTTTTCTCAAGAGGTGTGTTTGTAAGAACCCAGAAAATCATATTATCCCACATGACTGCTTCATATAATGGAATAAAATCATCTAAAAATTTAATATAAGGGTCTATCCTCTCATAAGTTTTTTTAGAAAACTCCTTGCAGAAATCTAAAGCCAGGGTGCACGTAGTGATTCCTTTTTCTCTAATTTTTTTTAAGTTAGCAGATTGTTGAAGGAGGATGTTAAGTTGCTTTTCCCCAAGTTTTTTATCGCATTCTTCCTCTCTTAGCACCTTACAATATCCCTTTTCCCAAATAGTTGCATGAATCACGGGAATATCAATTTCTGTATATTTATAAAATCTTGGATTATAATGCGTGATTTGCGGCCATATGCAAGGGATATATCTGTCGCGGCGTACATTCCAGCGATATTTACCTTCACTGATTTTTTTTTGTTCCTTAGAGGTCATTTTGGAGCTTTCGGTGACTGATATTAAATCAGCACTCTTGTGTTGCTTTGGTTGCAAGGTCGTGATGGGCCTTGACTGTACGATATAGAAATTTTGATTCTCATAAGCCCATTCTACATCACATGGGAATTTGTAATGTTTTTCAATTCTAAGAATGATTTTGGCTAGCTCGAGAATTTGTTCTTTGGAAAGGGCTTGTCTGGATCCCTCTTCGACTGAAAGAGTTTTCCAAATATTAGGATCCTCAAGCTCCTTGTCTTCTACACGGTAAAGTAATCTACTCTGCACCTTCACGTGGATGTTTGTAATATGGAGGGGTTCCTTCTTTATGATGTAGTTGTCAGGAGTAATCTGGCCGGAAACAACTGCCTCACCTAGCCCAAAACCGGCCTCAATGATCATTTGATTGTAATCTTCAGTGACAGGATGGACCGAAAAGGCTATGCCTGCGACTTCGGAATTAACCATTTTCTGAACAACGATTGCAACAGAAATATGTTCGTCATGCATCTTCTTTTCAACTCGGTAGAAAATTGCACGAGGAGTAAAGAGTGAAGCCCAACATTTTAGAACGCTGATAATCAGATATTCTTCCGTCACATTAAGATAGCTATTAAGCTGTCCCGCCCAGGCTGCTGCGGCACTGTCTTCTGCTGATGCGCTTGAGCGTACGGCTACATATTTCGCACCTAAATCTTTAAAGGGCCCCATTATTTCTTGCCTAATGTCATCGGGCATATGACAGGTTATGATCAAATTTTGAATTTTTTTGGAGGCATTTTCGATGGTATGAACCATATTGATATCTACGAAATCCAGGATCCCATCAATTTCTGCATCGAGCTCTGTTTCTTCAAGGAATCTATCAAATGCAGAGGAGAGTATAACAAACCCAGGGGGCACAGGGATTTTCGCTTGGGTCATTTCACCCAAAGAGGCTCCTTTTCCACCTGCTATATCACTATCGTGCATGCTTAGGCTTTCAAATTTTTTTGTAATACTCATAATTTTTTTTCCAATTTACTTCTATTCGTAACATAAGATACTTGATTTACTTTTATTCGTACCATAAGATACTCGAATGTAGATGTCAAATAGTTATTTTGTCTCGGCCCAATTGGGGGTGCTTAAGCAGCCTTAGGGGTAACAGCGGGTTTGGAAAAGAGTTCTAAAACCCTTATTATCCCGTTGTCTGCATCCACTTCCACTGTGTCTCCATCATGAAGAGCTTTGGTCGCAATTTTTGTGCCAATGATACAGGGTTTGTCAAGTTCTCGCGCAATGACAGCCGCGTGGCAAGTCACTCCACCTTCGTTTGTAATAACGGCTGCCGATTTTTTAATTAAGGGGAGAAAATCCGGGGTAGTCATTCCTGTTACGAGAATTAAACCATCTTCAAATGAACTAATCTGAGATGTCTTCATGATTTTTACTTTGCCGATAACTCTTCCTTTGCACGCACTTTGGCCTTTAATCTCCTGGATGACCTGCTGATCGGTTTTTAAATTAATTCCCATCTCTTTGATCATTTGACGCGCTTCGTCACCCTGCAGTAATTTTGATTCGTAGCTGTTTTTCATCATTGCGTAGAAGAGACAAAAACCGGACCGTTCTTTGAGGATGGAGATTGCCTTGTCGGGATCTTTTTTAAACATTCGAAGTACTTCTGAATCGACATACAAAATCTTATCTCTGGATACTGTCAATAACTTGGCTAAATTTGGCAAAATAATTCCGTTTAAATAGTAACAGGTTTCCGACATGAGGGACTTTCTGTCATCGCGCATAAGGGCCAGAAGTTGGCTGATTCCGAATAACTTCACAACTTTTTTCGAAAGGGAATATTTTTTAATACAGGCCTTTTGATCCCTGGCTATTGATTTATAGTCCCTAGATGCATGAAAAGAATTCCCGGTTTCAAGTCTTTTTACAACGGCATCAAAATCCCAAATCGCTGGACCAATATACTCATATGGAAACCAAAAATATTTATCAACAAAAGCTTCTATTGTCTTCTTAAGCTCATTTTTGTTTTTGTTCGATTTATATTCTTCTAGCATTTGATCAAAATCCATCTCTTGAACTTCACTATAAGATGGCTCGTTTAATTGCGACATTATACGTGAAATTTCTAGAATTTGTTCATAGTTGTATTTTTCCAGGCATTTTTTGATCTCTTGCTCTATTATATAATTTGTAGAAAACCAATAACGGGCATTATCACGACCGACTTCGCCATATACTTGAATAAGTTCATCTAAAAATTTTATATAAGGGTCAATTTTAGTAATAGCTTTTTTGGAAAATTCCTTACAGAATGCTTTGGCCTTTTTTGCTGCAACTATTCCTTTTTGCCGAATTTTTTTTAAGTCACCAAATGATTTACTAAAGAGCAAATTAAGATTATATGATGCGAAATCATCAAAGTTTTTTTTGGGATGGAATGACTGAAATTCCCCTTTGTCATAGAGGCATATGTGAGTGTATCCGGTTATACCTGCATCTTTGTATACATCACCAAACCCTTTCCAGGTAATAGCAAATCGGGGCCATATACACGGAACATATCGGTCACGCATAATCATAATTTCGTCTTTAATTAAGCCGGTTTTTTTTGGCTCCTCATGGATGATTGGGGTAATTTTGTGTTTTGTCTTTAAGGTAGTAATGGGCCTTGATTGGACGATATAGAAGGCATTATTTTCAAAAGCCCATTCGATGTCGCAGGGGAAATTGTAATGATTTTCGATTCTTATTATCAATTCTGATAGTTCTAGAATTTGTTGTTCAGAAAGAACTTGTTGAGCTCCTTGTTTTTCTGAAAGGGTTTCCCAGGCACTTAATTCTTCCAAATTTTCATCCTCAGTGCGATAAAGTGCTTTTGTTTGAACATTAACATGGAGGTTTGTGATGTGTAGAGGCTTTTTCCTGACAACGTAGCTATCGGGAGTAATCTGACCAGAAACGATTGCTTCACCAAGTCCAAAACCTGCTTCAATGAGTATTTGTTCATGGTCTCCCGTCACAGGATGCACAGAAAAGGCAACTCCCGAGAGTTCTGAATTAACCATTTTCTGAATTACCACAGCAACAGAAATAGGTTCGTTTTGCATCCTTTTTTCAAAACGATAGAAAATTGCCCTTGGTGTAAAGAGCGAAGCCCAACATTTTAAAATGCTTTTAATCAAGTTGTTTTCAGTGATGTTAAGATAAGAATCAAGCTGTCCTGCCCAGGAAGCCGATGAGCTGTCTTCTGCCGAGGCGCTTGATCGCACTGCAACATATGTTGACCGTAAATTGTTAAAGGATGAAAAGATCTCTTGTTCTATATCCCCAGGCATAGATGTGTTAATAATTAAGTTCTGAATTTGTACAGAGGCATTTTCGATAGTATGGATTATTTTGGGGTTAACCGAGTCTAAAATTCCCGTAATTTCGGCATCGAGTTCTGTTTCTTGAAGTAATCTATCAAAGGTCGTGGTTAGTATAACAAAGCCGGGAGGCACGGGGATTTTTGCCTGGGTCATTTCTCCTAAGGAAGCACCCTTACCTCCCGCTAAAGCCGTATCATCCTTACCTAATTCATCAAATTTTTGAATAAAGTTCATTGATCGACTCCTGTTAATTAATCATTTTACTGCGCTTTTAACTAAACTAATCTTAACCCTAACCTAAATAATTAAGCCTTTCCTGTCAAGGAGAAAATGAAAAATCAAAATTTTAAGGTTTAAGTATATTTTTGTCAATGTTCACTCGTTTTCATCAGCAATTAACACCCACTCCTAATTGCTGACTCGTTTTGCAGCGTATTGACAAAAAATCATGTTATGTTATATCATTGTAATTACACCCAGGCCTGCATCAATATTTGAATTTGGACAGCGCGAAAGCTCCCGCGGTTGAACGATCGTAAGTCACCCAATATTAATAATATGGGGGTGACTTACGATCGATTCAACCCCGGGGCTTTGGCTCAGTCGAAATTCGAATCTTGATGCAGGCCAGGGTATACAAGAGGGGAGGAGAAAAGTATGATAATCAAACAATTGACTCAGAGTGGAAATAGTAAAGCCATTGTTATTGATAAGACCTTGCTACAAGCCGCGGGATTAGATGAAAATGCATTATTTCAAATAGTGATTAATCCAAATGGAGGTATGGTTATTCAGTCTGTACAAGCGACAAATGACAATTTAGTTAAGTCAGCTTTTAGAAAGGTGCTTAAAAAAAAATATGAACTACTTCAGAGGTTGACAAATAGATGATTTTTTTGTCAGTAGAAGAAGTGATCGATTTTCATACCGAAATCATTAATGAGTTTGGCGGAGCCCATGGGATTAGAGAAATGGGACTACTAATTTCTGCCATAGAAATGCCAAAAGCTTCCATGTTCGGGGAATTTCTACATCCTACTATTTATGATCAAGCTGCAGCATATCTCTATCACATTGTTTGCAACCACCCTTTTATTGATGGAAATAAACGAACCGGTACAGTAGCTGCCTTAACTTTTTTGGAAGTTAACCATGTCATTTTAAAATATGACGATTACGAAATGGAAGAAATGATTATACACTGCGCTAATGGCAAAGTTGAGAAGCCTGAAATAGCCCATTTTTTTAAAAAAAGTGATAAAACAAAATAGGTATATTGCCGGGTGTTGAAATTTTGGGTTTTCCAGAGCGTCAAAGCCTCGGGATTCGACGATCGTCAACGGGTTCATATTATAAATATTAACCCGCTGACGATCGTTTTACCGCGAGAGCTTTCACGCGGCGTAAAACGCAAAATTTCAACGCCCCGCAGTATAATTTAATCGGAGGATCGGTATCAATTTCCCAAACTTTTTTATGCAAGCTACCTCTTCACCTCTTCACTAATTTTTTGTATTCCTTTCTAAAAGCACTTACAAAGCCTAAAATCACGAGGAAAGGAAGGAACCACATGAGATGAAAAGTTGGAATATCGAATACAGTTGGCGGAAGGATTAATTGCAAGAAGTACGCAAAGGCGAAAGCAATAGTCAGACCAATGGCCAGAAATAGAAGGCAGGTGGACCAATAGATGATTAAAGGACAGTTTTCTTTCCAGACTTTGGGATCCTTAAGGTCCTTTAATTTTAACTGAACCAGCCAGGAATAGGCTGATCGATTTAAATATGAATTGTTTAATGCCTCCTTTAAAACAGAGTAGCCGTCATTTTCTGTCAAAGGATTTAAATTTTTGTAGACACCGTAATAAAGTGTCAATGCAAGCAACCAAAAAAACAGGGAGATTTCTTGCTGTGGAATTAGTAAGGCAAGCAAACTAGAAATCCCGGCTGATAGCATATCGACATAAGGTCCAGCAAGGCTAACGATGATACGGGATCGCCGATGGCTTAGCCACATGTCAGAAGTGTCAACAAAAACAACTAACCCTAGTCCAAACCAAATCACTTTGAGTCCTGCCATACTCACATCGCGTTTATAGAATTTTGCGGCTAGGCCATGGCCTAATTCATGAAAGACCACGGATAGAAGATTAGCTGCAAATAGAGCTATCAGTATGATTAAAAGATGGTGGGTGGCTTGTATAGCCACTATTGCCTTAGAAAAATATAGACCAAAACAAATCAGCCCTGAAAAGACCAATAGTGAGATAGCAATTTGACCTGTCGAAAAAAATAGCGGTTCCATGATTTGATAAACGGAAGTGAACTTATCATTCACATTTTTAAAAACAAAGCTCAGGTGAGTTAGTTTTTGAAAATCGGTTTTCAATTTTTGAAAAATTGTCAGGTGTTGTCTGATTTCCGGTTTTTGGGGTGATTCGACTTCAGGCAGAAGCACAAAGCCGGCGTCTGCTAAATTAAATAGCGTCGTGGCTATGCCGTTTAAAGTAAAATTTCTGGATATTTTAAGAAGCTCCACCACTATATTTTGCAATGTTTTTGTTCCATCCAGCTGCTGCCATAGAAGCAATCCTTCTTTTGAAAGTTTAAAATAACGCCCATTTTCCTTGTCTTTAAGGATCGTTGAGGTTTGATTGTCCTGTGTCTGAATCTGGTAGATTTCAATGTTTGGCTTCCGAACTGGTCGGCAACGGTCTACGATAAGTGACATGATTGATTCTGAAGTCGATTGATATTTCATCAATTCTTGCAGATGATCTTTTTTTAAGATAAGCAATTTCCCGTCTTCCAACATGCGGGCTGTAGCATTCCGTTGTGTATTTGCCAATAGGGCGATTTCACCAAATAATGAGGGAGGCTCAATAATAGCAAATCTCTCTTCCTGACCGTGCTGATTAACAATTAAAATCTCAACTTTACCGGAACACGCAAGATAACACCGGTCTCCTATTTCTCCCTGGCGAAATAGGACTGTCCCTACAGGGAAAGTCACTTCTTCGATCTGGTTAGCCAGCCACGAAATTTTTTCAACAGGTAGATTAGCAAAGGGATCAACCTGTTTAATAAAACTCATCCGCAGCATCAATTCTGAGATTTGCAGCAAAGCCGATTGAAATTGAGGATGTGTTTGTAGAAATTTGTGAAAGATGTCCAATTTCCAGCCAATCAAAATGACATCTGATATTGCCTGTAGGGTGGCTTTGCGTTCGCCCGTTTGACTAAAAAATCCTTGCGGGTCAAGTCCGATGGCATCCCCCGTCTTCAGGACAAGTATAGGGACCATTGCATCGCTATCAGCTTGCCGGCTGGTTACTTCAATTTCGCCGGCGGCGATAAGATAAACGGAATCGACGATATCACCTTGGCTGACAATTGCCTCTTGTGGACTATAAGTTTTTTCGAAAGAGATCAAAACCAAATCATCAATTTCTGGGCTTGTCAAATTTCGAAACAGTGGATAACCAGCAATTAATTTATGGCGTTGCTCATAATCTATGAGCATTTTTGGTGATTTTTTTTTCATATTTAATATATACTGCACTGCGGTCAGTATTTCAAGCTTAAATTTGACGAAAAATTATCTATCAAGCATCTTCAAATTACACTACGCAGACGCAGGACACGCATCAACAGAACCGGCATTTTAGATGCCCTTATCCGTGCAACTATGGGTACAGATGTGAATGCCAGTTATTTTAACAATTCTTCTAATTCGGCCAAATAATTATCGAACCTGTCGATGGCGGAAAAAACCGGAAGGGGAGATTCCATATCAACTCCTGCTATTTTAAGTAGATCGATCGGATATTTACTACTTCCACCTTCTAAAAATCTCAAATAGTCTTCACGGTCTTTCTCTCCTCCTGAAACCACTTTTTCTGACAGATAAAGTGAAGCACTGAGGCCTGTAGCATATTGAAAGACATAAAAATTGTAATAGAAATGTGGGATGCGTGCCCACTCGATCTCAATCTCTTCATCAGGATAGATGGTAGAACCGAAATACTTTTGATTTAAGACGCCATATTCCTTTTTAAGCAGTTGTGGAGTTAAAGGGGTTCCTTTTTCTGCCTGGTCGTGGATAAACAGTTCAAATTCAGCGAACATCGTTTGACGAAAGAGGGTAGCACAAATGTCTTCAATTTTTTGATTAATTAAGTAGATTCTTGTTGCTTTGTCTGTACATTTTTTGAGAAGGGAACGGGTGAGAAGATCTTCATTAAAAGTAGAGGCTACTTCCGCTACAAAGATAGGGTAATCGCAATATTGATAGGGTTGATGCTTCCAACTGTGAAGACTGTGCATGCTATGACCGGCTTCATGGGCTAATGTGAACACGTCTTTTAAAATGGCATTGTAATTAACCATGATGAAAGGCATGCTGTCGTAGCATCCTCCTGAAAAAGCACCTGAATGCTTATTCAGGTTTTCATAGCGGTCTACCCAGCGGTCTTTTTTTAGACCTTTTGCAAGATTATTTTGGTATTGCGATCCAAGAGGTGCTACCGAGTCTATAATCACTTCCACAGCTTCATTATAAGGCATATTAATATCGACTTCCGGAGTCAATGGGACAAAAAGATCATAAAAATGAAGCTCGTTAACTTTTAACACTCGTTTTCTCAGCTCCATATAGCGCTGATAAGAAGAGAGGCGACTATTCACCGCTTTGATCAGAGCATGATAGACTGATGTTGGAATATTATTATAAAATAAAGAGGCATCTAAACAGGAACGGTAATTCCTTGCTCGCATTTGAAAAATATGATTTTGGACAAGACCGGAAAGCAATTCGCAAAGGGTGTTTTCAAATGATAAATACAGTCCATGATATTGTTTGAACGTCCTCTCACGAAGGAGTCGATCCCGATCATGTATATAAAGCTTATAGTTAGAACTTGTGAGCTGCCTTTCACTGCCTTGACTGTCTAAGATAAGGCCAAAGTTGAAGTCGGCATCATTGATGGCGCTAAAAGTTTTAAAAGTGGCCTGCAAGGGGAGATCCGCCTGAGCGAGCAATACTTCATTTTCGAGGGAGAGAGAGTGTTTTTTAAATCGATATATTTTTTCCATATAGATGCTAAAATCAGCCAAGACAGGATCAGACTTGTATTTTTGATAAAGCTCCTCGGGGAATGCCAACAACTCAGTATGAATCCAGGCTGTTTCTTGAGCCAAATCATTTGCTAAAATTAAGGTTTCTCCCAACGCTTCCTTAACTTCGGGATTGGCAATATCTTCATTATGTCTCAACTGGATGTAGGTAAGAAGTTTTGTTAGTGCTCGGTCAATAACGACTAATTCTTCGAATGTTTTTTTCACTTTTTCCGGCCCCTGATCCAGCTTCCCTTTATTCTTAGCGAGAGATGGCCACCGAGGCTTTTGTTGAGGATCCTTGATAAAAGCTTGAAAAGCTTTTCTCCATTCTGAAAGATCAGCATATAATGATTCAATGTTCCAGCGATTTTCCGGAGATACTTCTACACGAGTATTAGACATTTTTCTTAGTCTTTTTTCGTTATCATATTAACCTTTTTTGAGATCTCTGAAATTAGCTCACCGCGTGTGAAGGAGCCTTTTTTAAGAACAGACTTAGCGAGTGTCGATAATAATTCTTTTTCTTTGTTAGTAATATCTTTTGCTGTCACAACGATCACAGGGATTGTCTTCCAGATGGGATGATTTTGCATCTCATGAAGCACTGCAAAACCATCCATTTCAGGCATCATCAAATCGAGGAGGATTATTGATGGCGGATCATTTTTCTCAAGGTAGTTAATCGCGTCACGTCCATTTGCAACCTGATAGGACTCCCACCCCGCTTTTTTTAACATCTTACTTAAAAGATCGCGTGCATTTGGTTCATCATCGACAATAAGAATTATACCCTTATTTGATTTAGGAATGGCTTCTTTAATTTTATCAATAACAGTTTTCTGATCGATCGGTTTCTGAATAAAATCGACAGCCCCTAGAGCAAATCCGAGATCTTCATCCGAAGTGATAGTGACCAGGATGACAGGGATAGAGGAGAGTGCCGGATCAGATTTAAGAATGGTCATCACGCTCCATCCATCCATGACAGGCATAATCACATCCAAAGTGATAACATCGGGTTTGTGTTGGCGCGCAATCGCTAGACCCTCTTCACCGGTGTAGGCGTGAAGAAAGCGGTAATTTTGAGATTCAAGGGCTTTCTGTAGTTCCTCATGCATTTCCGGAGAATCATCTATTATTAGTACAGTCTTGGAACCTATTGAAACCTCTTGCTCGCTTGATTTTTTTGCTTGTTCTTCGCTTTTTATTTTTTCTTCCGACTTTACTTGATTTTCTTCACTTCTCACCGGAAGCATTAACGTGAAGGTTGATCCCCTTCCCTCTTCACTTTCAACTATGATATGCCCGCCAAGCATTTCAGCAAATTGCTTTGAAAGATATAGCCCTAATCCCGTTCCACCATATTTTCTTGTAGTGCTTGTATCAGCTTGTGAGAAGGCTTGAAATAACTTTTTGAGTTTTTCCGGAGACATCCCGATCCCTGTATCGGTCACATTGAATTGTATCCATTCTTTCCCATCGGTAAAGACCTTTTTTGTCTCCAGTGTAATGATGCCGTTTTTGGTAAATTTGCTGGAATTGCTCAACAGGTTCAGGAGGGATTGCCGGACCCTGATCATGTCGGTGCGCATAATAGGTAAATTATCTTCAACAATTGATTTAAACACGTTACTATTCTTTTCGAATAGGGGCGTAATAATTCCAATGAGGTCTCTTAGAAGATCGGTAATAACAACATCTTCAAGATAGACTTCGATTTTTCCTGACTCAAGTTTTGACAGGTCAAGGACGTCGTTGATTAAGTTGAGAAGATGTTTACCGGATCCAATAATTCTACCAAGATCTTTGACGCTAGATTCCTTTCCCTCATCCTCAGCTTCTTCCTTCATCATTTCGCTGTAACCGATGATGGCATTAAGCGGCGTTCGCAGTTCATGGCTCATATTCGCAACGAAATCAGATTTAATTTTATTTGCTGTCTCTGCCTGTTCTTTTGCTTCTTTATGCTCAATAACTAGCTGGGCCAGATTTTGATTTGCAACATTGAGCTCCTCCGTTCTTGATGCCACAAGTTCTTGAAGATGTCCCTGCATATTGTGAAGATTGGAAGCCATTAAGTTGAAAGCCGTGACAACATTATTGAGATCTTCAAAACTTGTGGCTGCCAATTCGTAGTTTAAGTTAGCGCCCTCGTGTGCAATTTCCTTCATGGCGCCCAAGAGAGATCCCAGTGAACTCGCAATCGTTTTATGAACATAGAATCCGATAATCAACATGACGAGCAGGAATAATGCTACAATACTGATAACGGTCAATCGATTTCGGAAAGTTAACTGCTGTGCAGTTTCAATCAACGACGTTCTGAATTTAATCGTCAGCTCATCAAGTTGACTGAACTGTTTTTTAATTTCCAATAGATAGACTTGAATCTGTTGTATTGTCGTTTGGATGGCCAGTTGTTTGTTGTTGTAATCTTGCCTTAAGTCAGCTATGCTGCCCGACCCATTAATCATTTGTTTTGTAATGTTATTAAATTGAGTATCGATTTCTTTAGTAATAGTAACAAGGTCGGGGAATTCGCTAATATTTTTCTTGAGCTGGTCCATTTCCCTGTTAATCAAATCAATGAGCTGAGTAATCTGATTGCCCCTTAGATTATTTAGAATGTCCGGATCCCTTTCCTGAGTCAATTGATGCATCAATGCTGCCAAAGTTGCGAAATCAGTGATCAATTTTTGACTAAGGCTTTGTGCGTCAGCTTCGGTGCTTGACAAAACCTTATTAAGAGATTCTTCGAGCTGGGTAAATTTGGTGTCGTTGGTTTTTACTTCTTTGTCGTGCAGCAAAAGATCAATGCTTTCTTTTGATTTTTCTTTTTGCAAGGCAAGGACTCCATCTATGCTTACAGATAAATCACTGATATTTTTTAGCTCATCAACAACATCATCTGACTTAGTTTTTAAATCATTTCGAAGGGTTAAGAGAGATTTTGTAAGGGTTAAGATTTCTTGGTCACTCGTCAAAAACTTCTGATAGTTTTCCTGAATAGAATTGAGAGCTTGAGTGATTTCAGCATTTCCTTTTGCTAGTGAGGACAAACTGTCAAAACCTTCCAGGAATTGTTGCTCTATGACGTCGCGGGAGGGGAGCTTAGAGATATTTTCCAATTCGCTTTCAGATAAAACGATTGCTTGCCTAGCCAGAAAGCCTGACAAGGCGCTGCTCATTGTAAAACGAGATGATTCTATTGTGCTGGCTTCGAGAAAATATTCCTGATTCTTAGCTAATTGATTATTAAAATAGAGGGTAAGTCCGCCCAGCAATAACAGAGAAAGCATTGCTACTATAAGTATGCCAAGAAGGATGGAATTTAACGATAGTTTCATGTTTCTTTTTTTAACAGAAAGACTTTTTTTTAGCAAACACCGTTTTTGATCATCAAATGTGAACACATCCATTCAATTGCTTGATGAAGTGATTTTTCTTCAGCAACCGTGCAGTATTGCCCATCAAATTCAAGAGGTTTTCCAATTTCATTCAAGATGACAAATCTTGGTGTTTGACGTAATGATTTTTTATCCATCCTCATAATATCCAGGAGATGACCGGGTTTGAGCGTTCCTTGCCAGGTGAGGTCGATTTGGTAAAGGTCAATGATGTCGCAAATTGCATTGAAATCAGATAATTGCAGATGTCCCATTTTCATGGCCAGGTAGCTCTCTGTGATGACCCCAATGGCGACTGCCCTGCCATGGGGGATATCATGCTCCGTGGCAATCTCAACGGCATGTGCGACAGTATGGCCAAAATTAAGCAGGCGCCTTTTCCCTTTTTCGGCTTCATCTTCCTCGACAATTTTTCCTTTGATGACAACGCTGCCGTAAATGGCCTCTTCCATAAGCTGTAAATCCAGATTAAGCAGCTTTTTGGCGTTAGCTTTCAGGAAATCGAGATAAGTTTTATCGGCTATCAATCCGTGTTTTATGATCTCAGCCATTCCATTTTTGATTTCAGCTAACGGCAGTGTTGTTAATGTGGCAGTATCAATGAAAACAGCGGTAGGCTGGGTGATGGTACCTATCAAGTTTTTTCCTTGTGGAACATTGAGGCCTGTTTTACCTCCGATGCTTGCATCCACCATTGCCAGCAAAGAGGTTGGAATCATGACAGAAGGAACGCCGCGGCAATAGGTGGAGGCTACAAAACCTGCCAGGTCTGTGACGATGCCCCCTCCCATGCCAATAATGCACGTATCCCTTCCTGCTCCTATGCCAAGAAGCTTGTCCTCGCAAAACTCTTTCGTTGCCCTGGATTTGTGATCTTCGCCGGGAGGAAAGGAGATGAGTATTGTTTTAAGTTTATGATTGTTTAGATGCATTGCTAAAATTTTTGCGTGTAGCGTCTCTACAGTAGTGTCTGTGATAATGGCATATTGTGAAACTTTGAGGGAGAGAAGATGTTTAATCAGCTGATCCGTCTGCAAAAGACCTTCACCAATGACTATCGGGTAGGTATATGATTTTGAAGGTAGTGTAATTGATAGTTGTCTTGTCATAATATCTCCTGTTCTATTTTATCTATTGCATCCCAACCGAGAACAGTACCAAGGCTGCGTTTTTGCCGTTCTTTTCCACCATAAATTAAATAGCCTTTAGCTGGGTCTTTTGAGGCTAGTTTGCTCCAATACTGCAAACCTTCAAAGAATTTCGAGTTAATCGTTTCAGAGGATTTTATTTCAATTGGAATCAAATCATTATCTTTTCCTAGAAGACAATCGACCTCATGGCCTGACTGAACTGCCCAAAAATAAAGGTGCGGATTTAAACCTTGATTAAATGACTGTTTGGTGATTTCTGCGAGCACAAAAGATTCAAATAATTGCCCTTTCAGATAATGCATACTCAACTGATCCTGTGTTCTGATTTTTAAAAGGGCACAGGCTACTCCAGCATCATAAAAATAAAGTTTAGGTGATTTTATTATACGTTTGTTGAAATTTTCGTGATGAGGGTAAAGCAAAAATATAAGATAGCTAGCTTGTAGAAGAGAGATCCATGAAGTAACTGTTTTTGTGGAAATTCCACAATCTCTTCCTAAATCAGACCAGTTCACAACCTGCCCTATTCTTCCTGCACAAAGAGCCAAAAACTTTTGGAAAAGATGCAGGTCCGTAATGTTTTTTATCTGTCTGACATCACGTTCTATATAAGTATGGATATAATTCTGATACCATTTATGGGGATCTATGTTTTGTGCAATTACTTTGGGATATTGTCCTTCAAATAGTAAGCTTTCATAACTGTCCGGGAGCTGTAAAGTTGATTTTATTTCACCCAAAGAAAGCGGCAAGAGTATGGAAATATTTACACGGCCTGCCAGTGTTTGAGAGATTTGCTCGTTTAAGTAGAAATTTTGCGATCCGGTAAGGATAAATCTGCCCGGTATCTGTTCTGCGTCGACGACACCCTGGATATAAGAAAACAGGTCAGGTGCATGCTGAGCTTCATCAATGATGAGTCCATTTTCATTGGAATAGTGTTTTAAAAAGGCCCTTGGGTCTGAAAGTGCAAATTCCAATATGTCAGGCTCTTCAAGCAGAACATAATTATGATGAGGGAAAGTCGTTTTTACGACAGTTGTTTTTCCGGATTGCCGTGGACCTAAAATGGCTAAAACAGGATATTCTTTAGCCGCTTTTAGCAATTCTTTTACTATATGCCGCGCAATATTCATCGTGGACCTTTGACCTTCTTTATTAGAATAATACCTTAAGCACCCAATCTACACAAGAAATTACATAAAATTCATGTAGATTAGTAAGTCGACTTCCCGATTTGCAAAATTTTTTCAACAATTTTGGTGGCTATTTCTTCCGGTGTCAATGAATCTGCTTCTATTTCAATGTCAGCAGCATTACTGTAAATGGGGATTCGTTTCTGAGCCAACTTTTCAAAAGAACCAAGTGGATCGGCGGGATCGAGATAAGCGGGGAGTCCCTTTCGGTTAATTCTCTTAAAAAGTTCTTTTAGATTAACCTTAAGGTAGACAACGAGTCCAATTGACTTTAATACTTTTACATTTTCGGGATTCTCCATAGCGCCACCGCCAATTGAGATAATTGCATCTTGATGCGATTTTTGTGCTAGAGAGGAAATCACCCTTTTTTCCAACTCTCGAAAGAATGGAACTCCCTGATGAGCGAAGATCTGGCGGCATGTCAGCAATTCACCCATGGTGTCGGCATATTCTTTTTCTATTAAGGTATCCACATCAATGAATGAGCTGGAAATTTTTTCTGCTAGGCAATTGCCTACGGTCGTCTTGCCGCAGCCCGGTAATCCGCACAGAATAATGGTCTTCTTTATGATATTAGACATCTAACCTTACGCATCTGTTCATGAGCAGGGAATCGACTATCGTTAATGCTGTCATGGCCTCTACAATAGGAGCAGCCCTGATCGCAACGCATGGATCATGCCTCGATCCTTCCGGCAGTTCAAATGTCTTCTGTTCCCCTTTAATATCCAATGTTTCCTGGGGTTTTTTAATGCTCGAAGTGGGCTTGAAAGCGACCCGGCCAATGATTGGCATCCCCGTTGAAATACCCCCAAGCGTGCCACCGGCAAAATTTGTCTTTGTTTCTACTTTGCCATCCTCATAAATAAAGGCATCGTTATGTTCCGAACCTTTCATCGTGACTGACTGAAAACCCGATCCAAACTCAAATCCTTTTGTAGCAGGAATGCTCATCATCGCACTCGCCAACTTGGCTTCCAGTTTTTCGTAAATAGGATCGCCAAGTCCGACAGGAACGGAAACCGCAAGAAATTCGATGACACCCCCAAGGGAATCACCCTCTTTTTTTGCTTGCTCTATCAACTCGCTCATTTTCGCAGAAGCCTTCGGATCGGGACAGAATAGTGGATCGTTGTAGGCTGTTTGCCTTAATGCGTGTATATCCAAGTAATTGATTTCTGCTACTATCGTTCCTATTTGCTTGATATAAGCTGCTACAAAAATATGATAATGCTTCAAGATTTTCTTAGCGATGGCCCCGGCAGCTACCCTTGCAGCAGTTTCTCGGGCTGAAGATCTTCCTCCTCCACGGTAATCGAATATACCGTATTTTTCGAGGTAGGTGAAGTTAGCATGGCCAGGCCTAAGTAAATCTTTGATCGGGGTATATTTGCTTGAATCCTGGTCTTTATTACGGATCATGATGCAAATAGGAGCCCCTGTAGTTTTGCCTTCAAAAACGCCGGATAAAATTTCCCCAATATCCAATTCTTTTCTGGGGGTTGTATAAGGATTTCTGCCTGGTGCCCGTAGGGCCAATTCAAGATTGATTTCATCATCACTGATTTCAAGCCCTGCCGGACAGCCGTCGATGACCACACCGAGAGCTTTACCATGTGATTCCCCCCATGTGGTGATCTTAAAAAGTGTGCCAAAAGAATTTGTCGCCATAAACCTATCTTAATTGGTTTGAATTAAAATTCAACATAATTTTTTAATGTTGCATTAATACAGGGCGCAATCAAAACCTATACTTTTAATTGCACCCCCGAATCCCGGTTCAATAAAAAAAACTTTTAAAAAAATATAATTTCATATATCCATGAATAACGAGGTCTTCAAAATGGGATTTGCTAAAGTTATTATCATCGGAGGAGGTTTTGGCGGTCTGAATGCTGCCAAAAATCTCGCAAAGGCTCCGGTAGATATTCTCTTACTTGACAAAACAAATCATCATCTTTTCCAGCCTCTGCTCTATCAAGTAGCCACAGCTACTATATCCCCCGGCAATATTGCTGCTCCCTTAAGGGAAATTTTGGCAAAACAAGATAATACGACAATCCTATTGGCCCACATAGCCAAAGTCGATAAAGAAAGAAAAGAGGTCATTGCCGGCAATGAGGAAGTCTTTAAATATGATTATTTAATCATTGCCACAGGCGCTCGACACTCTTATTTTGGCCATCCGGAATGGGAAGAGAAGGCCCCCGGTCTGAAAACCATTAATGATGCCCTCAGGATTCGCGACCGTGTTTTAATCAGTTATGAAAGGGCTGAACGAAGCGATAGTCTAACTCAGGCCATGAGATTTTTGCGTTTTATTATTATTGGCGGAGGACCAACAGGGGTAGAATTAGCAGGCGCTATCGGGGAGATCGCTCATAAAACTCTGATTAGCGATTTCAAACACTTTAAATCGCAACATTCCAGGATATACTTGATCGAAGGGACAGGTCAAATTTTGCCTAGTTTTCCAAAGGTCCTGGCAGATAAGGCCCAAGAAGACCTGGAAAAATTAGGAGTTGAAGTTTTACTAAAAACAATGGTGACCAACGTGACCTCTGAAGGCGTTTGGATTGGCGAGAAATTTCTGGAGGGTCCAAATATTTTCTGGGCTGCCGGGAATGAAGCATCAAAACTAATAAAAACATTGAATATCCCTTTGGATAGGATGGGGCGGGCCATCGTGAATCCCGACCTTACCATTCCCGACCACCCTGAAATTTTTGTCATCGGAGATGCGGCCTGCTGCCAATCTGGCAATGGCAATCCTTTGCCTGGAATAGCCCCTGTAGCTATTCAACAAGGCAAATATGTCGCTAATATCATAAAAAGTAAAATCTCCCCGGACCAACGGAAACCTTTTGTTTATCGCGATAAGGGGATGATGGCAACTATTGGAAAAGCTAAGGCCATAGCAGTTATAAAAAACATTAAAATTTCAGGATTTGTTGCTTGGCTTTCATGGTGTTTTATCCACCTCTTATATATAGTCAGTTTTACAAACAGGACGCACGTGATTCTCCAGTGGTTTAACACATTCATAACTAATAAACGTCGCGTTCGAATTATTACAAGGCCCGTTTCCGATAACGAAGAGTCTCTTCATAAGGATCTATAATAAACCAAGGTGCAATGATGGAAGAAAAAATTTTGACACTAATTTCAACAGCTATTGAATTCGATTTGACAACTAAACAATCGAAAGAAATAGCTATAGATAAAATAGAGGTCAATCCTGCTGATAAAAGCAAAATTTATTGGATTCATGGTGATTTAAGGAACCAGGAACAGTATTTGGAATTAGTAAAAAAATTAAAACTGCCTCAAGAGGCCATTAATGTATCTCTTCATGATAGTTCTTCAAAAAAATTCATCGATGCGGAAAATTCGCTAACGGTCAAAATCTCGGATATTTTATGTATTGTGCCGAAAACCTATTTGAATTTCAATTCCAAGTCGCTGACAGATACATATATTAAAGGCGAATCGTTATTCGGCAAATTGTTTATTTATTTAACTGACCAGATCTGCTTTACCGCTACTTATGAACCATTACTTTGTACAGCTAAATTCCGGGAAGATTTCCTTAAAAATATCAAGTTTGCATTGACGCCGGGATTTATCCTTTTCCTTATCATTGACAATGTCATCAGTAACTATTCCGATATCTTACATGATTATGAAATGGCAGCAGAAAAACTGGATGATGCTATCCGCGAGCTGAAGAAAGGCACTTATAGCGATGTTATCAATATTAAAAATCAGATAGTAAAGATTAAAAGCAATATCAGCACGTTGAGGAATGTCTTGCTTCGTGTTTCAACAAGGAAAATAAGTGTCATCTCAGATTCAAACAGGCAATCTCTCTCTAATTTATTAGAGCATATTCAATTGCTGATTATTGAAGTTGATTCCATCAGGGAAATTTTGAACGGTATCCTTGACTTCCTTAACAATCGGCTGATGCGAAGAATGAACAAATCGGTACAGATCATTAAAAATATTTTCCTAGTCGGCATCACACTCTTTGTAATCGCTGTATTATTGAATTTCTACTTCCATTGGATTGGCTTTGGAAAGTAGCGTGATCCAGTTTCATGCAGAATTCTTTCAAATTTCTTGAGGACTCCAAGGTTCACCCTCAGATCTTTCAGACCATATTTCACTGTAGCCATAGATATAAAAAATATTTTAGGTTGAAATATAATTTTATATTTATATGATGGGGGAATGTATTAAAGGAGTGTTAAAATGTCTAAAACTATTATTGCGGGACCCTGCGCCCTTGAATCAAGGGAGCAGCTTATCACATGTGCCGAGGAATTGAAAAAAGATGGCTTGAAATATGTAAGGGCTTCTTTATGGAAACCCCGGACAACACCCGGTTGGGAAGGGTTTGCATTTTATGGCATACCCATGCTTTTTGAAGAGACCTTAAATAGAGGATTAATTCCTTGTACGGAAATTTTATCTGCTATTCAAGCGCAGATGATGGTGGATGCATTAAAAATTTGCGGAATAAAAAATGCCGGCGCTGTCGTTTGGTTGGGAGCAAGAAACCAAAATCATTTTGAACAAAAAAGAATTGCTTCTATTTTAGCTAGCGGTCCGCCAAACCTCATTTTTATGTTTAAAAATCAAATATGGCTGGATAAAAGGCATTGGTTTGGAATCTATGAGCATATTATGAGTGTCGGTTTTCCAAAAGAACGTCTATGGGCATGCCATAGAGGTTTTACACCCGGGTATGGGGAAAATCCAAAGCAATTACGCAACATCCCTGAATTCGAAATGGCTATGGAAATGAAAGAAAAAATGGGAATTCCGATGTTCCTTGATCCGTCCCATATAGGTGGGGAAAGACACAAAGTCATGAAAATTATTGATGAATCATTGAACTATAATTTCGATGGGTATTTGATTGAAACTCACGATAACATTGATGTCGCTAAAACAGATGCTAGTCAACAGTTGACTTTTGAACAGATGAGAGAAGTGATGGAAATGATCAAAAAAAAAGAGAAAGCTAAAGTTTAGGTCAAACCTAAAAACGGCAAAGCCCCCAAAGGGGAGGATTGTGTCAGTGCGTAACACAAGCCAACCCTTCCAATCGCCGTTTCTAGGATAATGGTGAACTTTGTGCAATAGAGCTGAATTCATCTTTTCGTTGTGTTTATGCTGACAAGTTCAAGAGTGCTATGTTTTTTCATTCTTCTGCCGGTGATAGCGCTAAGTCCGTCGAATGCAGCATATTTATAAAGCTCGTGGAGGCTTGGAAAATTAAAGTTTGCGTTGATCATTTCATTCAAGGTTTTTTGATTTGCAACTAATTCAACGCCAAAGTTGATCAGTTCGGAAGCTTGTTCTCCGATGATATGAACTCCTAAAATGACTTGCGTTTTTTTGTCGATGACGGCCTTCAACATTCCATGTTTTGACCCCATGATGATTCCTCGGGCTATATCACTGTAATAGGCTCTTCCAATCACAATGTCATAACCATCATTAACCGCAAGTTCTTCGCTTAGGCCCACAGTAGAAATTTCGGGGATTGTATAGATGCCTTGAGGCATATTTGAAAGTGAAAAGTGCCTCATATCATCCAACTTCAAAATATGGGAAACAGCATAACGCCCCTGATCCATTGCTATATTGACTAAATTGGGTTTGCCAATCACATCGCCTACGGCATAGATATTCGGCACACTAGTTTGGTAATATTTATTAATGGGTATCATCCCGGCATCACGAGTTTTAATGCCTGCATTGGCAAAATTAAGGTCTGCCAATTGACTGCTTCTTTTGGCCGTCATGAGGAACATATCGGCTTTTACTGTTTCTCCATTACTTAAAGAAATCTTAACTTTATCATCTTCTCTTTTAGGTGGAGTTATTGATTTAAGTTCTGCGCCGAAGTGAAGGTCTATGCCATCGCTTTTCATTGAACTCAACAAAATTTCAACAATTTCTCTATCGACACGGTTAAGAGTTGTTTTGCGCTCATTAATTAGAAAGACTTTGCTTCCCAAATGAGCAAACATTGTAGCATATTCACAGCCAATAACACCGGCTCCATAAATACATATGGAGGATGGAATTTCTTTAAGGTTCATGATTGTCTCAACAACATGCACCCGCTTTCCATCTATTGGAATGTCGCTTGGAGGCAAGGTCTTTAATCCGCCGGCAATGATGATATTTTTTCCGGAAATAATCGTTTTCTCGGAATCATGAGAGACCTCGATTCTGTTTGCATCGACAAATGAGGCGGTTCCCTGATAGATATCTACCTTGTGGTTAATTAGGTTGTCATGAACCATCTGGGAGTGATGGTTCATCAGCTCCTTTTTTTTAACGATAAATTCTTTGAAAACATTTTTCTTTTCGTACTCTGGATTGCTCGCCATCTCTTTCAATATCTTGGATGGGATTGTAAAATGGGTTGTTCCACCGCCATAAAGGGGCCCTTTTTCTACAAGCGCTACCTTTTTAAGAAAATAGGCTGCTTTCACAGCGGCCTTTTCTCCACCGGGGCCTGAACCGATGACAATAAGATCATATTTTTTCATTTCGACTCTCCAGATTTCGAGTAATTAGTCCAGTTAAATGGGACATACTTCCCTTGTTTATAGATAAGATACCATACTTGATGTAACTCCTGACAAGAATTAATCCTACGAGTCTTCAAAACGGTACATTAATTAATATTGGAATAAAATACAAGTTACACATTTTTTCACAGCAATTCGGACTTAGGGAGAAATTAGCGAAATTATTCTTTTCCCCTGGGAGGCTCTTCAGACAAACTTGTATCGGTTTGCGGATGGGTGAATGATCATCGCCAGCTACTGTGGAGTCATAACAATTAAGCTGAGCGAATGCGGAGCGCCCCTAGTGAAACGGAGGGCGACAGGTGATAGCCCATCTGAGATTCGGAGTAGGAACGAGATGTCAGAGTTACCGTTTGGGTATAGGAAAGTGGCTCTAGTAAGGGGTGGCTAGAAAGTTGTATAGAAGATTTTACCGCGGAGCCGCAGAGATCGCTGAGCAAGCGCAGAGAGATTTTGATCGTAGAAAAAACTCTCTGCGTTTGCTCAGCGATCTCTGTGGCTCCGCGGTTATAATGACGATAAGTACCTACTCCGAATCTCAGAGCCCATAGCTTTGCTTGACAAATAAATAATATTAAGTGATTTTTTAATAAATTGAGACTATGATTACAGATATTCTTAATCGAAAACCGGAGATGGAGTTTCCATGACCAATAAGTCAATATTAAAAATTATTTTAATTTATTTGTTTTTTATTCCTTTCCATATATCTTATGGAGAAGCTTCCGAACAGAATTCAGCACCCCCATCTAAAAATATTCCATCTGAAAAAAAAGATCTATCTCCTATTAAATTGGGAATATCAATCAACCCAAACGAAATTTTTCTTAAGGAATTTCGTGCCGGTTTCCAAGCATATTTTAAAAAAATTAATGATCGAGGTGGTATTAATGGACATCTAATAGAACTAATTGTTATGGATGATAAAAGAGATCCTGTTATCACCGCACATAATGTAAGGGAATTCATAGACAAAGATAATGTCTTGGCAATTATTATCGCAGGGTCTGCAAATGTTCTTGTGACACTACCCATTATTAATGAAAAACATGTATTGCTTTATGCTCCTTATGCTGGTTCTGAATTCTTATATACACATCCGCCTTTTCATTATGTCATCAATTTTTCTACTGGCTCCGGTAAAGGAAGTGAAATAATAATTAAAAATCTGTTAGATAATGGCTTTAAACCCGAAGAGATGGCTTTTTTTTTACAAAATGATCCTTTTGGGGATTCATATTATAAAGGATCAATGGATGCATTAAAAAAATTTGGCTATCCTAATCCTGAGAAATTGCCCTATGGTCGATATTCACGAGCTACTATGAATGTGGAAGGAGGGGTGGCCAATCTTTTGAGGGATGCTAGAGCGAATAAATTTGAGATCAAAGTCATAATCAGTGCGACAACACCTCCCGGAGATGTTGAGTTTGTCAAGTTAGTGAAGCAATTAATTCCTAATGCTCTAATTGTCAATTCCGGCAGCAGTATTACTTATAGTGATTTCACTGGCTTAGACTTTAATTTTATTGCTTCTCAAACCGTACCATCTCCTTTTGATATAAGCTTACCTGCAGTAAGAGAATATCAGGAAGATTTTAAAAAATATCAATCTGACCTGAAATATAGTCAATCTAGTTTACATGGCTATCTTAGAGCTAAAATTCTTAATATTGCATTATCAAGGGCATTAGAGGCTAATAACCTGACGAGAGAAGGACTCATCGATGCTTTCGAATCCTTTAGAGATGTTGATATCGGCATAGTAGAGAAAATTACCATAGATAAAGATGATCACACACTTCTCAATAAAAGTTATCTAATGCTTATTAAAGATGGTAAGCCCATCCCCATTGAATGGACTGATCTCAATAAACTTAAATCTAGAAACGGCAGCCCTTAGTGACGGATGATGAGGTTATATTTTCCTATTGAGAAATTCTTCAACTTTTTTTATCACCGGCGCCTTATCATAATGATAATAAAATGCTGTTGCAGTCTTTAGTGGATCACCTGAGAAAAATCGTTCATAAAGTTCTTGTCTAGACCCAAAAGAGCTTCCTGCAATATCCCAGCAAAGATGAAAAAGTTTGATCCGCTCTTCTGAATTGGCATTTTTGCCTTGATAGTACTTGTCAATATCTTCTCTGATGGCACTATCCATCGACAACTCTGTTGGAAGAGCCATCAAGCCGCCGGCACTAAGTTGCTGAATGATCTCACGAATTTGAGGGTAAAGCAGTGGATAAAGACTTCTGGAAGTAGCTAATGGCTCATCATCGGGCGTCATTACACCCCAGCGGTTAACTTTAGCATTAGCTTCACTGGCGACCAATAAGGCCTTCATAGTATCTAGTGCCATGATCACTTTAATAATCTTTTCATGTACATTGGGGAATTGATCGATTCCGATCATTTCGGCGACTTTACAGATAACGCCCAAGAGGAATTCTGTTTTAGCAACCCTTCTAATAAGAACTTGGTGGGTCATATGGATTCTGGCATCAGTTTCGGCATACATAGCATGGCGCCCTTCGATATCTTCCAGCAAAAAGACTCTATCCCATGGAACAAGTACATCATCGAAAACGACTACAGCATCTTGTTCATCAAAACGGGCCGCCAGGGGATGGTCGAAAATGGATTTTTTGGAAAAAGACTCTCGGCAGATAAATTTGAGGCCGGGTGTTTCAACGGATATTGAAAAAGCAAACATATAAGGAGCTTCTAAAGCAGCAGTTTTTATATCTTTTACAGAAAAATTCACTTGTTCGAGTAAAGGAGGAGGGGGAAAAACAATAATTTCATCAGCTAAAGGGAAGGTAGCCAGATATCGGGCTCCGCGAATGACTATTCCTTTTGTATTCTTTTCAACGACTTTTGCTGCGATGAACTGATCTTTTTGCTCGTGCGCCAATGCTGAACGATTAACTTGAGGCGCAAGGAGAGCATGGGTTAAAAGAAGATCATTCTCTCGAACGTATTCATAATATCTCTTTATGTTTTCAGCAAAGCGTGGATCTTTTCTGCCAAATACTTCAGCAGCTGAAGCCCAAGCCATCAATTCACTATTTTTATAATCGGGAGTTCTTCCAAGCATGCCTCCTGACCAATCGGCCCAATTTTTCATCATGATCCGTCTTTTAGCTACATCCTCCATTGTTTTAGGTTCGAGAAAACTCATCCCAACGCGATCGCCGGTGGTAGGTGAGTTGTAGGTCATCTGATCTATCAAGAGAGGATCATGCTGCATATCATACAGCTGGGCCATCGACTTGGCGATACCCGAAAATAAGGGATATTGACTCAAATTCTGAGTCAGCTTTTCTCCATCTAACCATATCTCTCTTTGCATATTATCGAGAGAATCCAGATATGCTTTTCCGTTTCTAGCTCCCATGACTTTTCTCCTTTTCGGAATGAATATTTATAAAATCATCACTTTTACTTGCACCCTGACCGTACTAAAGAAAAAAATCTCATGCAATAAAAATCATTTGTTGTTAGAAAGTATTTATCAAGAATAAGGACAAGCTAAGGTGGACATCCAAAAAAAATTGGTCAGAGATTCTGGCCTTCTGAATATATTCAACATCCCTTTTTCGGGTGAGATTTTTGAAAAGTCTCAAGAAAAAAAGTTTTGCAATGGGCAAACCATCTACTCTGTTGGAGAGGCGGCCGATTCCGTTTATATCATTGAAAAGGGGAAAGTTAAACTATTTACGATTAATTCGGCAGGTGATGAGCAGGTTCAAGTCATTAGAAAGGAGAAGGAGTTTTTTGGAGAGGAAGCCGCCACAAGTTTGGGTTTAACTGCCAGACATTCTTCTGCTTGCGCTACTGAAGATTGCACATGTTTAATGATCCCAAAAGAAGTATTAAAAGCGGAAAGTCAATTCAATGAAACGATATTGAAGGTAACGAGGGAGCGTGGAGTTGAGTCTGTATTTCACCAGTTAGAAGAGAATTTTCAGTATCTTCAAGAAAGCAATATAGATGTCGCCAAAATTGATGAAAGAGTTGAGAAATTTAAAGATAGAGAGGTAATCTTTTATCAAAATGACAAATCGGATGCCGCTTATATTATCTTGTCCGGAGAAGTGGATATCCGAACTGAAAATGAAAGAGGGGAAATTATTTTAAATGTGACCCTGGAGCCGGGTGAGATATTTGGTGAATTGGGAATTATAAAAAAACTGCCACGCATAGCAATGGCAGTATCACGTGGTAATTCTGAACTCATTGTTTTAGATAAAGAGACCTTGTTGAAAATGTACGGTTCAAGTGACCGATTCAAAGAGGTGCTAGTCTCTCTCGAAAATGTTTATAAGACCCCACATGTTGGTCGAGTTAAACGTTATCAAGGAGTATTTTTAGGGCTCCCCGCCATCTGTTTAAAGATGGATGTTTCAAAAGAGATGAAATTGATCGGTTATCAGGTGACAGGTAATGGGATATTTTGCATCTCACGGCTTGGAATAGAAGACTATGAGACCTTTGTTTATCAGAGAAACGAACAAGAAAAAAGGGAGATTAGAGTTAAGGATGGGGAATTGGTAGGAGTCGTCAATTTCGGGTATTGGGATGACAACAGCGATTTGGTCCAAATGATCATCGAGAAAACCAAAATGACTCCTGAAATCCTCGAAAGATTTATTGTTAGCGGTTCATTGGCTACCAAGTCTTTCAAGTTGATCAGTGTTGGTGAAGATATACTGTGCAAATGCATGCTTATTAGCACTCAAACGATTGTAGACACTATTAAATCCGGAGCAAACTCTCTCAAACAAGTGATGAAATGCACAGGAGCGGGGTCTGTATGCGGAGGCTGTAGACCAAGAATACAGGAATTGCTTGGCTATGATGTTTGGAAATCTTGCAATATCTTCAAAATCATTAAACATAATAATATCATCTGGTCTTTTCAACTTAAACCGATCAATGCGGAAGATAAAAAAACCTTTCTTCCGGGACAACATGTGGTTATCAGATTTCAAATTAATGGAAATTGGGTGGAGAGGCCCTACACATTGACAAGTCATCCTGAGGATGACTTTTATGAAATAACTATAAAACGTGAAGAAAAAGGAGCCCTATCCAACTGGTTATTTGAAAATGCATCCGAGAATATGATAGCTTACGTGTCCAAGCCTCAAGGAGAATTTTTGATTAAATATCCCTTCCAAACTCCCGTGATCTTTTATGCCGGTGGAATTGGAATTACTCCGGCTATCATGATGGCAAAAATGATTAGAAATGAACCTTCCATTTCAGTGACAATTGACTATTCCTTCAGGAATGCCGGAGAGGATATTTTCAGAATTGAGTTTGAAAAAATGAGTGAAAAATATCCTAATTTTAAAGTAAGGTATCGACAAACCGTTAAAGAGGGGAGATTAACTTCAGATGAAATTTCCAGACAGATAGAATTAATGGCAAACGCAGATATTTATATTTGCGGCCCCGATAGCTACACGAGAAATATAAAAAACACCTTAATTGAAAATCTGAAGATTCCACAGGAAAAAATATACGTTGAAGAATTCAGTAATGTTGGTGGCCCTGAACAAGTAAAGGAATAATCTATGTTAAATGTTCCCGATATCAAAATGTCAAAATGGAAGTACTTCAGATGGAATAGAGATGATCCGGTCGGTCTGAGAACCCATATTTTTGAAACATACGGCGATATAGCCAAGTTCGATACAGGAAAGATTACAAACTATTTTTTTACGCATCCGGATTACGCCCAAATCATCCTGGGAGATAAGCAAGACGACTTCTTCAATAAACATCCAGCCTTAGTTCATGGCTTGGAGCCGCTGGCAGGTTTAGTAAGTTTTTTTACGCAAAACGATCCGGTTAAGTGGAAAAGGGATCGGGAAGTGGCTTTAAAATCGGTAAATGTGCATGTTTTTTTTGAACGGTATATGGCTAAATTTTATGAAATAGCTACTAAACGGGTCGATGCCTGGTTCGATAAATATCCCGACAACGCAGTTGTTGATGTTGGCTATGAATTGACTTGCCTTATCATTAACTTTGTTAACAATTCATTCTTCTACTATATAGAAGACAGTCCCGAAGAGACCGTTGACATGATGTATCATTCTGTTGGGACCCTCATGGCGCATCATACCACATACTTCCCTTGGATTTGGAAATTGCCTTGGAAAAAAAAACAGTATGATGAGGCCATCGGCTCTAATCGTGAAGCCTATAAAAAATGGGTAAGAAGACGGCTTGAATCAGGTGATAAGATTGATGATTTTATTGGAAATGCTATCAATGAATATGGCAATGAACTAAGCAGGGAAGAACTCATTGATCAAATAGGATTTCAAATTTCCACAGCTTCAGGGGTTGGATTATTTACAACATCACCGGCACTTTTCTATGTATTGATTGCACTGACACGCCATCCCGAAATTAGGCAAAAAATCTGCCGGGAAATTTCGGATGTGCTCGGTGATGAACAGCCGACGTATGAACAAATTAATAAATTAACCTACACTATAGCGACGATTAAAGAATCGATGCGCATGAATTCTACAAGCTTCAATCAGCTAAGACAGGCTGTTGTTGATACTTCCGTGAAAGGATATTTTATTCCTAAGGGAGCAGGTGTAATTATTAACAACCACCAAATTCACCACCACCCTGATTTTTGGAAGGAGCCTAATACTTTTAACCCACAGCGATTTTTGGATAATCCATTCGGACAAAGCCATCCTTACGCTTACCTTCCCTTTGGCAGCGGCAAAAGGGGATGCATTGGGCGCAATTTCGCGTTCCTAGAGATCCTCACCGCACTCGTGATCATCCTGCGCCGATTCTCATTTGAATTTTTGCCTAATCAGGAAGTGAAGCCCGTGATGTCCACAGCCGTCACAATAAGGCCCAGCATTAATAATTTGAAATTAAAGCAGAAAACATCTATGTCTTAAGATGAAAAACAATATTTTTTTGAAGGATTCTTATGCAAATATATAAAGCTTACAATAAATTTGTACCAATCACCGGTGGACAACGACTAGAACCAACCGAGTCAGATATTGAAGGTCCTTTTTATTATGCGGGAGCACCGGAAATAACAGGTGTTTTTTCATCACCCAAGCTTCCTGAAGATCGATCTCTGACCTTATCTGGACGGGTTCTTTCTACGGATGGCACTCCACTGGGTGGGGCCACTTTAGACATTTGGCAGACCACTACTGATGGTGTTTATGACACCGAAGGCTATACATTACGAGGAAAATTAAGATCAGATAGTGATGGTTTCTATAAATTGGAAACAATAATTCCTGGCGGATATGAAATTAACGACGATCCACTTGATATTCGTTGTGCCCATCTCCATTTCAAAATCAGTGCGGATGGTTATAAATTAATAACGACTCAGCTATACTTTCCTGACGATGAACACAATGCTGAAGACCATTGGTATAGACCTGGGCGAGTCATTCAATATCCGATTGGACATTTTGATTTTGTCTTGGAGCCGATAGATGAAATAGCAAGTGGAGTGTTTGCTGCCGATCATCTTTTCAACCCCGCAAGTCCAGTACATATACCAGCTCCGTTTCCGGCAAAACAAGGCATTGCCAAGCTTCCTGACACCCAACTTGAATATTCAGATACCGGCGGCAAAGGTGAACCTGTCGTATTGCTGCATCCGGAAAGAAGCTCGACCGTTTGGGGTTATCAACAACCTGTCTTTGCCAAGTCCGGCTATCGAGTCATCACTTATTCGAGACGCGGCTATGGTAAGTCCGATCCGGTTTCTAAGGAAAATCCGGGAAGCGCAGTCAATGATTTGCGCAATCTGCTTAAATTCCTGGGCATTACCAAATGTCATCTCGTTGGAGCTGCAGCAGGTGGGGGTCTTGCCATGAATTACGCCCTTTCTTATGGAGCAGATCTCTATAGCGTTGTCAGCTCATCCTACTGCCCAATTGGAGAAGTTAAGGATCCCGATTACATCAAGTTGTGTATTCGTCTTTGTCCCAATGGCTTTAACGAGTTTCCAGCCGAGTTCCGCGAACTTTCGCCCACTTATCGTGTCAGTAATCCAAAAGGGGTAGAGATGTGGTCGGCTCTCGAGGAGAAAGCGGCTACCGGCGTTCGAATTGGCCAAGTGAATGCAAACGCACATGAGGTCACTTGGGAGAAGCTCGCCCATGTGAAAACACCCGTGATGATGATTGGAGGGGATGCAGACCTTTACATGCCTCCGCCAATGTTAAGGGCGTACGCTAGCCATATCCCCAATTGCGAGATAGCAATCCTCGCCGAGGGAGGACATGCACTCTATTGGGAACAACCTGAATTTTTTAATAGCATAGTACTAGGTTTTATAGCCAAACATCGATAAATTTTTTAAATTAAGGAAAAAAGTATGGCTAATTTAAACGAAAAAGATAAATTGTATCAATCTGTCATTGGTCCTGAAAAATGGAATGCCTTTATCGGTCAAGTTGACGAGATTCCTCTTCCTGAAAACTGGATTGAAGAATTCATGAAGCCCAGCCCATTCTGGCCGGATAAGAAAGTGCACGAGACCGACTGGCTTGTTTTTGTTCCCGCAACTGTTGAAGTAGGCGATCCTCCAATGAAAGTCCCCCTTTCCATCGAAAAATGGGAAGAGATTTTGGCGAAACGTCAAACAGGTCGCCTAACCAAATATGAGTACATTGCAGACCTGATTCCCCAAGAGTTTAAAGAAATCCGGGTTAAAGCCTCCTATTGGGCGTTGTTGACAAAAGATGTGATTCCCGAAAGCCGATTTAAGATCTACTCTGAACAAAAACCCCTCGTGCTGGAAAAAGGATATGAGGTTCCTGATATTTTAACTGCATCCATAGCCATCCAGTTAGAGTATATCTCTACGGGGAATATCTACTATAGAAGTGGTACACAGGAGAATCCCAAACTATGGACCTATACCCGGTGCAAGGAAGAAGGAAAAGAACATGATGGTTGGCAGGCTGTTGTTGGAGGTTTTGGGGAACGCGGACTTCGCGTTATCTATTATACCTACCCTTCACGACGCGTTGGCATTGCCGGAATGAGGAAGTTATAGAAATTTTATGACAAAGTCAGATTCAAAATTTACTGTTGGAAGTTATTTGGTTACACGGTTGAAACAGCTTGGTGTCAATCAAATGTTCATCGTTGCCGGTGACTATTTATTCAATTTTCTCGATTGCGCTCTGGAAAATGATTTAGAATTAATTTGCTGCTGCAATGAACTCAATGCAGGATATGCAGCAGACGGCTATGCTAGAGTCAATGGTTTAAGTGCTGTTGGCTTGGCATTTTCCGTAGGGGAATTTAGTGCCATCAATGCCATTGCAGGCGCCTATTGTGAACATGTTCCGGTGGTAGTCATTGGAGGAAGTCCGGCTTTAAAATACCATCATAAACCGAAACACATTCATCACTCCATTGAAACCGATTATTTAGCGGCCATGAAGATGTATGAAGAAATCACGGTCGACTGCCAATTCATCAGTGACCCTCAACAAGCGCCAAAACAAATCGATCAAGCATTGCAAGCTTGCCTTTACCATAAAAGACCGGTGTATATATCTTTGCCTACCGATATCATTTATCACACATGCGAAGCTCCGGGGCCATTTGAATTATCGCCTGCTAATAGTCACAGGGAGACACTCGTACAAGCAGTTGAGAAGGCTTATCAGTTGTTAACAAAAGCCAAAAATCCTGTCATTATTGGAGGTCCCTATTTGATGAGCTACCTCCTGAAGGAAGACTATAAAGATCTTGTAGAAAATAGCGGATTTCTTTGTGCTTCTTTATTTTCTGCCAAAGGCATTATCTCGGAACAGCACCCACAATACATGGGAATTTATCAGGGGAAATGGGGAGATCCTGCGATATGCAAAATTGTTGAAGAAGCGGATGCCGTTTTACTAATGGGATCTAATTTAAATGAAACGGATATGGGCGGTTTTACTGCTGCACTTTCACATGACATCATGATAGAAGCTAAAACCGATCAAGTGTTGATTCAACACCACAAACACACTCCCGTCCATATAAATGATTTTATAAAAAACTTGTCTAAAAAATTCGGAGAAACAAAAAATCAAAGTAAGAAAACGATAAAAAAACATTTTGAGTATACCCCCGGACAAAAAATGGATAAGGGGCGTCAGGTCCCTATGACCACTCAGTTTTTTTTCAAAAAATTAGCTCATTTTTTACGTCCGGATGATATTGTCGTTGTGGATACAGGCTGCGCTATATTTTGTTGTTCACAAATGCAATTACCGCCTGATGTACTTTATATTGGACAAGCCGACTATATGTCAATCGGGTATGGAACTCCCGCCCTGCTAGGTGTCTGCACTGCTGCACCCAATCGTCGCACTATTCTACTTGTTGGAGATGGCGCATTTCAAGAAACGGCGCAAGAGTTATCGACAATCATGCGATACAACTGTAAACCCATTATATTTTTGCTCAATAATGATGGCTACACCACTGAAAGAGTGATCAGAGAGGCCATTTACAATGATTTGCAACCCTGGAAATATCATCAATTGCCAGCTGTGTTTGGTGATAATTTCTGGAGCTGTGAAGTAAAGCAGGAAAGCGACCTGGAAGAAGCCTTAACTCGGGCCGAAGCAAGCCAGGAGCTCTCTTTCATTGAAATACATCTCGACCGCTTAGACTGCGGACCTATGTTACAGCAGCTTGGCGAGACCATTAAAGCCGCCAGGAGTAAAACACCAATGGCATTAGGTTAACAATTATGGCTTCTCATAATGTTTTTTGGAGACGGCAGGGTAGCGGACACCTTTGGCCAAGCCGGGCGGTATCATCTGATTCAAAATGTAAAACTCGTCAGCCGTGAGCTTGACATCGGTGCTCCTCGCATTCTCCGGAATATGTTTTGACTCTTTAGTTCCAAATAGGGGGACGATTCCAAGCGGATGCGCCAGTATCCAAGCAAGGACCAATTGAACGTTTGTGCAGCCTTTCTTCTTGGCCATCTGATCGATCATATCGACAATCTTGAGGTTAAAGTCGAAGTTTTCCCCCATAAAGCGAGGGATCGTTCTCCTAAAATCATCTTCGGGCAGTTGGTCGAATGATTTGATCTGGCCGCCTAGGAAACCCCTTCCAATAGGACTATGAGCAACAAAACCGATATTCAGTCTTTTGCAGAGGTCGAAGACCTCGGCCTCCGGATCGCGACTCCATAAAGAGTATTCGGTCTCGAGGGCTGTGATCGGGTGAATCTTTTGAGCTCGTTCAATCTGTTCTGCTTCTACCTCCGACAGGCCGATATATCTCACTTTACCCTCTTTGACCAGATCTTTCATTGCTCCAACTGATTCTTCGATGGGGGTCGAGGGATCGAGCCGATGAAGGTAGTAAAGGTCGATCGTCTCGATGCCTAGGCGCAGTAAGCTTCCTTCGCATTGCTTTTTGATATACTCGGGTTTCCCGCAGAATTCCCTAAAAGAAGGATCCTCTTTCTTTCGGACGATCCCTGTTTTAGTAGCTACCACAACTTGATTGCGGCGTCCTTCGATAGCTTTCCCCACTAAAAGCTCATTATCGCCAAAGCCATACATATCTGCAGTGTCGAGCAGGGTGATGCCCGATTCAAGGGCGCAGTGAATGATCTGAATGGCGCTCTTTTGATCGAGAGGTTCGCCGTAAAATTCAGAAAGTGCCATACAGCCAAATCCCAAGGCAGAAACTTCTAACTGTCCTAATTTTCTCTTTTCCATTAATGGTTAACCTGCATGAACATATTGGTCGATCTTAATTTTTTTTGCATCATAACGGATTGATAGCAGTGCATCCTGAACCAATTTAATAAAACCTTCCGGGCCGCAGATGTAAATATCCGGGCGGTTAAAGGAATCTACAACCTTAATAATTTCCTTTTCTGAAAGCAGTCCTTCCTTGTCCGTGGCCCGATACCTGACAGAAAATGATGGTGTACTTTGTGCAATAGAGCTGAATTCATCCTTGAAAATAAAATCTAGTTCATTCAACGCAGAATAAAGGATATGCATCTTATCACTTTTTCTGTTTTGAAAGGCAAATGCCTTTGCAAAGGTAATAAACGGAGTAATCCCTATTCCGCCGGCAAAACATAAAATATTTGAATCACTATTCAGGTTTAATATGAAAGACCCTCTAGGCTGAGTCACAAAGATATTTAATTCGTCGGGTGCTCGATGAAACAGCCACTCTGTAAAGATACTTTCAGGATTGTACTTAATAGTAATTCTCAATTCATTCTCAACCGGCAAGTCAGAAACGGTATAAGGTCTCTCCAGCCAATATTCACCCATTTTAGCCCTGATCATTACATATTGGCCAGTGTAAAAAGAATCAAATTTATCGTGAGACAATTTAATGGAATAGCTTTGAATATTCGAGTTATGCTTCTTATCCTTCTTGATTATAGCAGAGAGCCATGGACTTTTTTCATATTCGCTCATCGCAAGAAGGCGACTAAATGCTTGCGCGTCTCCTAGTATGCCAATCTTTTTCCGAAATTCAGGATCATCTCTTAAAAGGGTTATGAAGCTTTTTGCATCAATGCGGATTAAAGTGACTGGTGTAATGGATTCAACGTTGGCAGAGCGCGTTTTATGTAAATCACTTAAAAGAGTTTGCTCGCCAAAATAGTCCCCGCTCTCAAGTCGGGCTAAGGGGATCTTTATTCCATTGCTGTCATAAGTAAAGACGCGTACAGAACCATTCTGGACCATATAAATCGCATCTCCTCCGGTTTCCCCTTCTTTAAGAATGAGTCGGGAGGGGTGATATTTGACAAGACGGATGGATCCCAAAATGGATTTAATGATTTCTTCATTGGAAGGAAATAAATTCGTTTGAGAGATCAACGTCTTTTCCGTATTTGAATGAACGTGATAGAGACGTTCTTTCAAGTTGAAGAAAAAATAAAATAGGATAGTGAATAAGTTGTTCAGATTACACCTCTGTCTCTGTTATTAATATTGTGCCTATAAACGAGGATATGAACCCAATACATTTATGGGAATAGTTTTATTTGCCAATAATTCTAAAACATCTGCAATGGGCTTCTCATTTTGATGTCCCTCAATATCAATATAAAACCAATAATAGCCTTTTTTTTCATGATAAGGCCTCGATGTGAATTGACAGATATTAACATTCTTTTCAGAAAAATAGTTAAATAATTCGGCCAAAAACCTAGGTTGATAAGGGGCCGATATCAATAATGAGGTTTTATCTTTACCGGAAGGCCCTACACTTTGTTGACCTAACACGATAAATCTGGTTTCGTTATGCGCACTTCCTTCAATCTGACTGGCAAGAATTTTTAATGAATAAGTTTCTGCTGTTAGATCGCCGCCGAGGGCTGAAGCATCAGGTTCATCTAAAGCTAATTTTGCAGCCATAGATGTGCTTTCAAGAGAAATTTTGTTCGCCTGTGGAAGATGTTGGGCCAACCATTGATTACATTGTTGAAAGGCCAGCTCATGCCCATAAACTTTCTTGATTGAATCAATCCCCCCTTCATTGGCTCCCAAAAGATGATAATGGATAGGCAAAATGACTTCCCCGCAAATTTTAAGATTTGTATTAAGCAAAGCATCCAATGTTGTATTCATCATTCCAACAATCGAATTTTCAATTGGTAACACTGCAAAATTAGCGCTCTTCATTTCGGTTTCGTGGAGCACCCTTTTTGTAGATGAAAATGGAATGACGTTAATGTCTCTTCCAAAATGTTGGTAAGCGGCTACTTGAGTGAATGTTCCTTCAGGACCCAAATAAGCAACCTTCAAATGTTGTTCCAAATCAAGGCAAGCGGTCATTATCGCCCGAAAAATTGTCATCATATGCTTGTCATCTATCGGTCCCTTATTTTTTTCACAGACTTTTCGCATGACCTGAGCTTCACGTTCAGGTCGATAAAAATTGATTTCTTTTTCGGCACTTTTATGCTTGATTCTCCCAACCTCTTTCGCAAGTTCTCCACGTTGACAAATTAACTCTTCAATTTGAGAATCAACCGCATCTATCTTGGTTCTAATCGAATTTAGTTCTTCAATACTCATGACTTATGTCCTTTGGGCTCAATACCCATAAAATTGATGATAAGCTTTTTTTTGTCAATTGATAATTAACTTGTGTGGAGCTGTGATTTGCTGCTATAACAAAAAATAATCTTCTAACAAGCGGGCGTCTTGAACTGCTGCCTTTAGGGGCTAGAGATCGTAAGGATTCGATATGAAAGCAA
The DNA here is from genome assembly GCA_013287815.1 of Chlamydiota bacterium. GTDB lineage: Bacteria > Chlamydiota > Chlamydiia > Chlamydiales > Parachlamydiaceae > JABDDC01. The sequence goes on along the minus strand of JABDDC010000006.1, from coordinate 21,609 downwards.
TAGTAGTTGAACAGTATGGCGGCCCTGAAGAATTGAAACTAAGAGAAATGCCTGAATGGCACCCCATAGCCGGCCAGGTGTTAGTCGAAATTAAAGCAGCGAGCGTAAATCCAAAAGATGCGCAATATAGGAATGGATTATACCCTTCCTTGCATATGCCTCCTTTTACACCAGGCATCGATGGAGCCGGGATCGTCTTATCAGTGGGCAAGGGAGTGACAAATGTTTCTGTGGGAGACCGAGTTTTTATTTCGAGCTCGATCTCAGGGACATATGCTGAGAAAGCTCTATGCCATGCCCACCATGTCCATCTTCTGTCCGATAATGTTTCTTTTGCCGAGGGGGCCGGAGTCGGGGTCGCTTATGCAACAGCCTTTAGGGCTTTATATCAAAGGGCTTTGGCAGTTCCCGGAGAAACCATCCTCATCCATGGAGCTAGCGGAGGGGTTGGTTTGGCGGCACTCCAACTCGCTCGAAATGCCGGTTTCTTCATTATCGGCACCGCAGGAACTCCAGAAGGTATGCAATTAGTCAAAAATGAAGGGGCCGATATAGTTGTTTGCCACCGAGAACCTGACTATTTAAAGCAGATGATTAGCTTAAATCATAATAATAAAATCGACGTTATTCTTGAAATGCAAGCTCAAATTAATTTAGGTAATGATTTAACACTCCTAGCCAAAAATGGGAGAGTAGTAGTGATTGGAAGTTTGGGAACAATCGAGATAGATTCTCAATACCTCAAAGATTCCGACGGTAAAATTTTATCTGTATCGATGCTTCTAGCGACCAAAGAAGAGATGGCACTTAATTATCACGCTTTACAACGCTGTTTAAAAAGGGGGCTTATCAAACCTATTATCAACGAGCAGATTCCTCTCAACGAAGCTGCCAAAGCCCATCAAATAATCGAGCAAACAGGTCAAAAAGGAAAAATTATTTTGGTGCCATGATTTTGGGGAGATGGATGATGAATTCGGTATACTCTCCCTTGACGCTTTGAGCTTCAAATTTACCTTTGTGTTGCTGAATGATGATGTCGTAACAAATGTATAAGCCGAGCCCCGTTCCAGAGCCGGTAGGCTTGGTTGTGAAGAAGGGCTGAAAGATTTTATTGATGTTTTCCTTTGAAATTCCGGTTCCATTGTCTTTTAAGCTTATACAAATTTCATTCTGCATATTCTGAAGGGTAATTGCAAGTTGTGGAACAAATGATTTTCCGATATTTTTTTGCTTCTCAAGAAGCGCATAAAAAGTATTGTCGATAAGATTGATAAAAACTCTGACCAAATCTTCCGGAAAGACTTCAATGGGTTCAATACCGGGATCGTATTTCTTTACTATGGAAACGGTAAAATCGGGGTCCCGTTTTTTAAAAGCTTGTTCAATGAATTGTACTGCCTGGTCAATTAATTGTTCAACTGATGTTTCTTTGGCTATGGCCACTCCTTGACGAGCTTTAGACAGCATATTATTAATGATATCATTGGCACGCTTGCCATGGAACCTGATTTTTTCATCCATTATTTGCAGATCTTTTAATGAGTATTTGATCTTCTCGATATCCATTTTCGAGGGGTCTTCAAATTCTTTCACAAGCTTAGTAATTTCTCTATTCGATAAATCGGTGAAATTGACGACAAAATTTAAAGGGTTTTTTAACTCATGTGCAACCCCTGCAGACAAAAGCCCTATGGATGCAAGTTTTTCTTGTTGTATGATCTGATTTTGTGCCCGAGTTAATTTGTCCATCGCCGTTTCCAGCTGTTCATTTTGATCAATCAATTGAATCGTTCTTTCTTGTAGATTTTTTTGAGTATTATGAAGCTCAAATGACATCGTGTTAAATGCTCCAACCACTTCATTAAGATCTTCATAATTTGTTTTTTCCAAATGAATATTTAAAACGCCTTCTTCAGTGACCATCTGTTTCATCGCCCCTGTTAATAAATCCAATGAATTTGCAATGGACCTAAAAATGAATAATCCAAAAATAAATATAAATAACAAAAATAAAATATTTATTAAAATGACAATAATTCTGTTATTAAAGTCAAGTTGATTGGCGGTCTCAGTTAAAGAGGTTTCCAGCTTTATTGCAATTACATTTAATTTGTCAAGTAGATTGTTTATGTTAAATAAATATTCGTCTACATCAGCTAAGGCGGTGATACGCTCAGATTCTTTCTGATTTAATTCCTTACGTAATTCATAGGGATTGTCGAGTGCTCCCATCAAATTTGAGGAAAAGAGATCGAATTGGGCCGTGGCTTCTTTTATCTTTGGAGGTAATTTTGAAATGTTGGCGATCATGGGCTGTAATGATTTAAATTCCTTTCCATTTTTTTCAAGATATTGATTGAAATAATTTACAATATTATTAATTTGTAGGAATTGATTCATGAGATAATCAATAAGTTGGGTGAGTTGATTTGCCTTTAAATTATTGAGTGCATCGGAATCGGTTTCTTGCACAAGTCGAGTCAGCAGTAAGGATAACGAGACAAAATTCGTATCCAATTCCAAAAAGAATTTCCTGGCTGTAATAAAATTCTGAGAAGTTTCTGCATTGAAGAGTGACAATGCCTTGACTTTTGCGGGATCGCTGCTAAAATCTTTGTTATTTAAATATTTATTAATCTCATTATCTAACGATTCTTCCTGTAGCGTTAATTGATCGCCTATTCCTTCCCAAGTTGTTTTGATTAAATTTATATCTTTATCGATTTTATCTAAGTTAACTTGCGATTGTTTGCGAAGGCGTAAAATAGATTCGGTTAAATCCAGGATTTCTTGATCGCTTTTCAGAAATTTTCCGATATTTATTTTGATGGATTGAAGAATTTTGTCGATCTCAGGATTGCTTTCGGAGATTTGTGAAAGCCCCTTAATTCCCGACATGAACTGTTGCTCCTTGATTTGAGGAGATTTCAATCTAGGCATATCTTCGGGTTTTTCTTGGATTAATATGGCTGATTGGTCTGCCAGAAAATTCGTTAAGGCATTGCTCATGATATATCGAGAAGTCTCAATCTTGGTGACTTGTATAAAATAATGCTGATTTTGAGTAATGCGGTAATTAAACAATAATGAGAGAAGGCTTAATAATAAAAATGCTGCCGAAGCAACGACGGATATAATTAGGAAGATACGTTTTAAAGATAATTTCATTAATGATCACTAAGATCAGGGTTTAACCAAGAAACGGCGATTCGAAGGGGGTGCCAGACGCAAGATTTTGGTTCATAACGCGTTGAGACGAAGGGGGGCATACCCAAATGGGTAAGCTCTCCTCGCATCTTAACGCGTTCTGAATCAAAAGATTGCATCTGGCATCCCTTTCCAATCGCCGTTTCTTGGTTTAAAAGCTCTTTGAATGGTTTCTTCCAAATCGCTGAGGTTGATTGGTTTTGTGATAAAATCCCAAGCGCCACAGTTCATAGCTTGGCGGATATTATCCATGTCGTTATATGCCGATATGACAATAATTTTGAACTGTTTATCTTCGGCTACTCTTAAGTGAAGCTCGGTCAAAAATTCAATCCCATTCATCTCTGGCATGTTAAGATCTGTAATAATCAGATCAAATTTTTTCCCCTGATCTAAAAGATTCAAAGCCTCCTTGCCATTGTGTGCAAAAACAAATGCATATGTACCAGAATTAATCTGTTTATCAAAATTTAATTTCAAAAGGATTTCCATGTCACGTTCATCATCAATCGAAAGTATTGTTTTCATATGTATTCTCCTTAATTTAAAATCTGATATAACATAATAAAATTAAATTGCAAACTATTTAATCTCCGACAACTTGGTCTGAATGTTCCTAGATGATTGTTTGCTGACAAAGGCCTCTTTGGCAAATTGACCCCACTTTGATACAGCCTGTTTGACATCGTCAATGATGACATGAGCCCTTTGTACATTGATTTTTGCAACCATGGCAAGTTTTAAAAGATCAAAGATTCCAGGGTGTCTCCCATTTCCCATAATAGAGGTGCAATGTTCTCCTCCGGGTCCGGAGGAAAATGTCAGATCATAAGCTGGAGAGATGGTCCATTGTCCCTCTGAATTCATCAAGAAGGAAAAATTTTTGGCGTGATCGTCTCTATTGGGTTTGAAAAGAGTAGCAAATTCATTGTGAGCCGGTTGAGGATATGGTTCTTATTTCCAGGGGATCTTTTCGTTGATCCGTTCTAGGACAAGGTAGAGAATGGGAGTGATGAACAAAGTAACGAGCTGCGAGAAGAGCAGTCCGCCGATGATGACCAAGCCTAAGGGGCGGCGCGTTGCGGCGCCGGCGCCGATCCCGAGGGCAATGGGTAAGGCGCCAAAGATAGCGGCGAGAGTTGTCATCATGATAGGTCTGAAACGGACGAGGCTGGCATCGATGATGGCCTCTCTGGGGGTCATATTCTTTGTCCGGATATTCTCGAGGGCGAAATCGACCATCATGATCCCGTTTTTTTTGACAATGCCGATCAATAAGATAATACCAAGGAAGGAATAGAGGGAGAGGGGAAGTCCGAAAATCAATAGAGTCAATAAACCTCCTAAGGTGGCCGGAGGCAGCGTTGTCAGAACGGTAATGGGGTGGATGAAGCTTTCGTAGAGCATGCCCAAGATAATATAGATAGAGAACAGAGCGATGAAAAGGAGAAACCCTCCGTTTTGCACGGCATCCTGGAAGGCTTGCACAGCGCCGATATTCTGGGTTATAACTTCAGGGTTCACCAGTTGGTTTTTTAACTCTGTAAGCCGCTGGAGGGCTGTTCCTAGGGAAACTCCGTCGGCAAGGTTGAAATTGATCGTCACCGAGGGGAATTGGTTGATGTGGTTAATGCTTGAAGCGCCTAGGCCTTCTACCCATTCGGCGACAGCTCCCATTGGGATCAACTGGTTGGAAATGGATGAGCGCATCCATAAGAAATTAAAGATATCGGTATTGGTTTGATCCTTCTTAATGAGTTCTGTTAAGACATTATACTGGTCGATCGCCGTATTTATCCTTGTGATATAGTTATAGGAATATCCGTAGTTAAATGCATTTTCTATATCTGTGGCCGTCAAGCCAAGACTGGATGCCTTATCACGCAAAATTGAGACATTGATTTGGGGTGAGTTGATTTCTAAATCGGTGCTTATCCCTTCGAATATAGGATCTTTTTTCATGGCATCGATCATTTTAGTTGCAGAGTCGTATACTTTATCAGAGTAGATACTTTGCATGGCGATTTGATAATCCCCACGGCTTTCTTCTCCCGTTGACAGATCGATCAAGGGGACACTTTTGATGAAAACCTGAATGCCCGGTATGCTTGCCAGCTGCTCATTGATTTCTGTAATAACTTGTTTCATTGAAGGCCGTTGATTTTGGGGCTTCAGGAGGATCAAATTTTGGCCTTTGCGGTATTCAGAATAAGAGCTGATTGCAACTACACTGTCGACATAGGGGTTGGCGGCAAGGGTTTGCATGACTTTTTTCTCATAATCGTGCATGCGTATTGATGACCCACCCTCTGTTCCCTGAGTGTAGGCGATAAAAAAACCGGAGTCCTCATCGGGAAGGAAATCGACCGGCAAATAGATGAACAGGAGGATGGAGAGGATCAGGCAGGCAGCTCCAATGGCCAGGGCTGTAAAGCGGTGGTCTATAACGCTCCTTAGCATTCTCCCATACTTATCGCGCATCCGCTCGTTTAGCCGGTGGGACCATTCAAATATCACATGCTTTTTTCTATCTTTAGGGGCAACCGTGGGGAGGAATCGGCTGCATAGCATAGGAGTTAGCGTCAGTGAGACGAGGCCCGATATGAGTGTGACGGCAGTCAAGGTAACGGCGAATTCTTTGAAGATTTTCCCGATGACACCACCTAAAAGCAGCATCGGCAGGAAGACCGAAATAAGCGACAAAGTCATGGAGATAATTGTAAAGCTAATCTGGCGGGACCCTTCCAGGGAAGCATCCAGGCGGCTATCGCCCTGTTCCTGATATCGGACTATGTTTTCCAGGACAACGATGGCATCATCGATGACAAATCCTACTGCGAGCGTAAGTGCAAGCAAAGAAAGGTTGTCCAGGCTAAAGTTGAATCCGTCCATGGCGATAAAAGTGGCGATAAGTGACATGGGAATCACGACAGAGGGGATGATCGTATCGGCGAGCCTTCCCAGATACATTGAGATCACAATCACAACAAGGATCAGAGCGACTATAAGTGTGTTTTTCATATCGGAAATGGATTCATGAATGGTAATAGAGTGGTCGTAAAAAGTCTCTATATTGACAGCTTTCGGTATCTCTCCCCGTAAACTCCCTATAAGCTCATGGATTGAGTCGGAAATGGCGATTGTATTGGCGTTCGGTTGCTTTTGTATGGCAAGGATGATGGCAGACTCTACTTTTCCGTTTTTGAGATACTGAACTTTGATTTTATCATTTTGAAAACCTTCTAACGTCTTTCCTATATCTTTAATGCGTATAGGGGTACCATTGCGATAGACCGGAATGAAATTATCCCAAACCTCAGCATTCAGCAGCTGTCCATCAACGTAAATATTTGGAGCTTCAATGGGGCCGTCCAGCTGCCCAGTAGGGAGATTGGCGTTGGCCAGTACGACTGTCGCCGCCAGTTCAGCCAGTGAAAGGTCGTTGGCTACCATTTTCGACGGATCGACCTGGATGCGGATAGCTAAAGGGGAGCCAAATAAAGACACTTCGGAAACACCAGATAACATGGAGATCCTCTGTGCGATCACGTTGTTGGCGTAGGTGTAAAGGTCTGTTAACTTCATGGTATCGGATGTTAGGCTGATATAGATGATTGGAAGTTCAGCAGGATTTTCTTTCCGGTAAGTTGGAGCGTAAGGAAGCTGCGGCGGGAGTGTTGGAGTTGCAGTGATGATGGCTGACTGGACATCCTGGGCAGCTTCAGTCAGGCTTTTATCTATATCGAACTGCAAGACGATAGAGCTGCTTCCCAGCGTATTATTGGAGCTGACCAGTTTGACGCCCGGGATGGCCATGAATTGTTTTTCCAGTGGAAGGGCGACAGCCTGGGCCATCATTTCCGGCGTCATTCCAGGAAATGAGACGCTGACGGTAATCGCAGGGTAGGAGACGTTCGGCAAATTGCTGACAGGCAGCCGCTGATAAGAAATATAGCCTCCAAGGAGGATGGCGATCATCAAAAGGGTGGTCATGATGGGGCGATGGATGAATGGGGCTGATATATTCATTTCAGTTTCCTCTGTATTTTTTCGCTAAATCTCTCCATTTCAAGATAGAGAATCGGAGTGATAAAAAGTGTGATGAATTGAGAAATAATCAGTCCTCCTATAATAACCAGTCCTAAAGGTCGACGCGAGTCGCCGTTGGCGCCAAGTCCAAGGGCGATGGGAAGGACGCCGAAAATGGCAGCGACCGTTGTCATGAGGATTGGGCGGAATCGCACTAGGCATGCATCGATTGTCGCTTCCCTCACAGGCATGCCTCTAAGACGGGCATTCTCTAGGGCAAAGTCGACCATCATGATACCATTTTTCTTGACAATTCCTATCAGAAAGATGATGCCAAGGAATGAGTAAAGCGAAAGCGGAATATTGAACAATAGAAGAATGATTAATCCTCCAAATATAGCAGGAGGTAAGGTTGTGAGAATTGTAATCGGATGGAGGAAGCTTTCGTAGAGGATTCCCAAAATGATATAGATGGAGATCACTGAAAGAATTAGAAGTGCGCCGGCGGAGGTGATTGATTCCAGAAAAGTCCTTGCTGCTCCTATTGGTTCGGCATGCACTTCAGGACTAAGTATTTCTCTGGTAAGCGAATTAAATTTATTCAGGGCGGATTCCAACGGGACGTCCGTCCCCAGGTTGAAAGAAAGAGTGACAGAGGGGAACTGATCTATGTGGTTGACGCTTGTTTTACCAAGGACTTCTTTCCAGGTTGCCGTCGAACTTAATGGCACTAGCTGATTCGAAATCGGTGAGCGCAGCCACATGGAATCGAATACGCTCATTTGTTTTTGCAATTCTGGAAGAAGCTCCAAAATAACATCATATTGGTCGATAGGGGTCTGGATGCGTGAAATAAGGTTTCCGGCATAGCCGAAATTAAAGATATTTTCTATTGCTGTGGCAGAGATCCCGAGAGTGGATGCCTTATCGCGCATGATCGAAACATTAATTTGGGGAGTGTCGATTTCCAAATCACTATTGACACTATGGAACATCGGGTCGTGTTGCATCTTTTCGATCAGGGTCTTGGCATTAGCATAAATATTTTCTGATGAAATGCTCCTTAGGGCGAATTGATAAGCTGCCCTGCTTTCCTGACCGGTCGAAAGGTCGATGAGCGGGATATTTTTTATGAATGATTGAAGTCCATCAATCTTACTGAGTTCACGATTCATTTCTTCAATCACTTTTCCAATCGGGGGTCTTTCCCCAATAGGTTTAAGGCGAATCAGATTTATTCCTTTCCGATATTCATTACTGATGGAGCTGATGGCTACAAATTTATCGACTGCCATATTGCTATTCACGATTTCAATGAGCTTTTTTTCATATTCCCATAGCCGGTAAGATGATCCCCCTTCCAATTCTTGCGTGTAAATGACAAAAAAACTAAGGTCATCATTGGGAATGAAGTCTACAGGAATATATTTCAGAAGAAAAATGGTGGCAATCAGACATAGAGTCGCGACTCCTAGGGCGGAAAGGCGATGGTCTAAAACTTTTTCAAGAAACTTAAGATAAATTCTTTTCATGGCGCTGTTTGCTTTTTCAGACCATTTTGACACCTTCGTCTCTTTTTTAACCCTAATTCCTCTGGAAGTAAGGAACTTACTGCATAGCATGGGCGACAAGACGAGTGAAATGACAGCCGACAAAGCTGTAATAATCATAATTACTATTGCAAACTCGTGGAAAATTTTTCCAAGCAGCCCGCCCATAAAGAGCATCGGAATAAAGATGGCTATGAGCGACAGGGACATCGAAATAATAGTGAAGCCAATCTGTTTTGAGCCGAGAAAAGCTGCATTGAGGGGGGATTCGCCTGCTTCGATATGGCGCACGATATTTTCCATGACAACTACAGAGTCGTCAATTATAAATCCAACTGAGAGGGTAATTGCCAGAACAGACAAGTTATCCAGTGTAAAACCCAATGCCTTCATTACAAAAAATGTGCCTATCACAGACATCGGCAACACAATGGAAGGGATAATGGTATCAGCTATTTTACCCAGGAACAGAAAAATGACTAGCACTACCAGTAATAGGGAGATGAGCAGCGTGATGTTGGCATCTTTAATCGCTTCGCGAACAGGAATCGAACGGTCAAAAAGGACATGGACATCAATGGCTGCCGGAATCTCAACTTTAAGTTCATCGATGATTTTGTAAATCGCTTCAGAAATTTCAACGGTATTGCCGTTGGGTTCTTTCTGGATGGCCAATGTGATCGAATCCTCTTCTCCTAATTTATCGACATACACGTGACGGATTTTGTTGTTTTGAAAATTTTCGATAGCGTGGCCAATGTCTTTAATGCGGATAGGAGTTCCATTCCTGTAAGCGACAATCATCGAATCGTAATCAGACCCGTGCAACAGCTGACCATCAACAGAAATGATTGGGGCTTCAATCCCCCCATCCAGCTGGCCGGTGGGAAGAAAGGTGTTTTCCATGGAGATGGCTTTTGCAACTTCCTGCAAGGTGATGTCATTGGCAGCCAGCTTTCCGGGGTCCACTTGCACACGTATCGCTAACAATGATCCGTAAACTGATACCTGTGAAACTCCGCTAACCATTGAAATTCGCTGTCCGACAAGTGTATTGGCGTAGGTATATAAGTCCATTCCGGACATCGTTTTTGACGTGAGGGTGAGGTAAAAAATGGGCTGCTCGGCAGGATTGACTTTACGATATACCGGACCATAGGGCAGATTGATCGGAAGATAAGGGACGGCAGCCGTGATGGCTTCCTGGACATCCTGCGCTGCCGTCAGCATGTCCTTGTCGATTTCAAATTGAAGAATAATGCTCGTATTGCCCAGGGTATTGTTTGAGCTTACAAGCCTTAACCCCGGAATGGCCATAAATTGTTTTTCCAGTGGAAGAGCGACTGAATTAGCCATCGTTTCGGGCAGCGCTCCCGGAAAGGTGACTTTGACATTGATCGTCGGATAATTGACATTGGGCATGCTGCTAATTGGAAGCATGAAAAAAGAAATCGTCCCTGCGACAAAAAGAGCAAGCATGGCAAGCGTTGTCATCACCGGACGTGCGATGAAGGGCCCCGAGAGATTCATGGATTTTTACTTGGAGTTGTTTTGTCTGTCTGCAGAGTGACTTGCTTGCCGGTTGCAATATTAATTTGTCCATCAATGATGACAGTATCATTTTCATGCACTTCTTTAGATTCAATGGCAATGTATTCATCTGTCCGAACCAAGACTGTGACATTATGGTCTCTAGCGATGCCTTTATCATCGACAGTGTAGAGATAAGGTCCGTTTTTTCCGATTAAAATTGCTCCAGGTGGAACTACAAGAGCGTTTTTGGCGATCATGTGAAGGACCTGTACTTTTACAAATTCCCCAGGCCAGAAAAAGATCTTGCTGTTTGGCAGCCTTCCTTTTAGGAATATCGTTCCGGTATTCTGATTGACCTGATTATCTATGAAAAAGGTTGTCCCTTCGAATTTGATATCCGGCTGTTCTGGCAGCATGGCAATGAATTTCCATTTCCCGTGATTCCCTTGCACTTTCCTAATCTTTTCCAGCTGTTGCTGTGGAAGGGAAAACAGGATGTCAATCGGAGAAAATGGCTTTATGGATGTAATGGCCGTCGGGTCGTCGACAGCTAAAATATTACCTACATCGACAACAAATTCGCTGATCTTGCCTGTTACAGGTGCGACGATATCGCAAAAATCCACATTGATTTGAGCAGCGCGGACTGAGGCCTGATCCAATTCGACCTGGGACTTTGCCGCTTCTGCAGTACTCACATATTGGTCATAAGTAAGCTTGGCAATAAAATCTTCTTCGACAACTGCCTTATATCTTTCGACTGTATCCTCTGCATATTTTAAGAGGGCAAGATCGTGTTCCAGCTGTGCTTTGGCTTCGTCAAGTAATGCTTGATAGGGCCTTGGATCAATCGAATAAATTACATTTCCCTTCTTGACGAAGTCCCCTTGCTGGATATAGGTTGCGATTAATTTTCCGGCCACCTGGGGACGCACTTCGACAGTAACAGTGGATATGGCCTGGCCTATAGCATCAACGTAAATTGGAACGTCTTGCTGCTTCACTTTGACCGCAGTTACTAGCGGCGGTTTTTTAGGCTCGGTTTTATTACCGCAGCTGGAAATTATTAATGCTAAAATCGACAAAAAAATTAATGGGATTCTCATGGACTATCCTTCATCTTTATAATTAAGCCGATAGAGGCTTTGCGGAGGGGCATTTTTCCACGTTCCGCTATTATCATTTAATATACCGACTGAAAAGGCTAAATTGGCGAGCGCTGCCGCCCATTGTGTCCTCGTTATGACTTGCTGTGCACGGGCATTGCTGAGGGTAGTGAGGGAAGTGACAACGTCTTGCATAGAAGCTGTACCTACCTTATATTGACTGACCATCCCACGATAGGCACGGCGACTGTATTCCAGCAAAGCTTCAGTGGATGGCAATGATGCTTCTGCTGTTGTGAAAGCGTAGTAATTGGTGACAACTTCCGTGACGACTACCGCTACTGTTGCATCGACATTGGCGATAGCCTCTGCAATCTGAGCCCTTATTTGTTTTTGCTGGTTGATGTAGTAGAATCCGGCAAAGATAGGGAAGTTTAGATTTAAAGCAATACTGTTGTTATAAATATAGGGTTTTTTAGGCGTAATAAAATCGACCCGGCTTGTACTTCCATTAAAAGTCAGCACAGGCATGCCTGACGAACGTGAGATTTGCAGTTCAGCTTCCTGCTGATTGACCAGTGCTATGGCAGTTCCAATGTCGGGACGCTTTTCTTTGGCTAGCTCAATGAGCGAATTGACATCACAGGCAATCTCGATAACAGGAAGTTTGCTAGGTAAATCCAGTACACAAATTTCAGTTTCCGGAGGTAGTCCAAGCGCAATAAGCAATTGCGCAAGGGAGGTTTTTTCCGCTCCGCGGGCCTGTTCCAGATTAAGCTTCATTTGTTCTACTGTCGATTGCGCTGTCAAGATGTCGGTCATTGTTGCCAGCCCATATTTTTTCATTAAAATGGCAGCATCAAGAAGCACCTGGGCGTCCTTCAAATTTTGTTCTGAAGCACTTACAAGAGCTATATTGCCGATATATGAGGTATAGGCATTGATGACAGAGAGCATGACTTGCTGCATTGTCAGGTTGTGCTGCCAATTGGCTTGTACTAGTGTCTGAAATGCAAGGTCTTGCAGGCCGTATCTTCCTCCAAAATCAAGTACAAGATAAGAAAGGGTCAGTTCGTTAAAAGCGGAGGAGATAAAGACAGACGGTGTAGATGAGCTGCTGGAGGTGCCTGACGTTGTCGTCGTCGCTGAGGCTGAGCTACCTGTTGGGAAAACGGCTCCTCCAACTCCAGATATGCTAGCGGCACCATTCGATGTCTGATCTTGTAGATTACCCTGGTAAGCGAGGGTGGGATAATTTGTACTTAGGGATACGTGGTAGCCGTATGCCGCTGCACGTGCAGCATACCAGCTGGACCTCGTTTGAGGGTTATTGTAAAGTGCAATGTCAAGTAGCTTACTTAGTGGCATATCCTCTGTCAGATCATCAGTCGTATAGGGGGCTTCTACATTTTTTCTGTAGTGGAATATTTGAGGAGACTTGGTACCAGGAGAGCTTGGAGCGTCATCTTTTTTAGACGGGTCATATTTAAATTCGCAACCGGCTAATAGGCTTGCAAGGATTAATCCTAGATGTGCATTTTTAATTTTTCTGAACATTTATTCACTATCTTCATGAGCGTGTTTAATCACCTTTTTACTCGGTCCCAAACAACCCTTTTGATAGTGTCTGGAGTGATTTTTTTGCTAAACCAGAAGTGAAACTGTCCTACCGCCTGGTTGGCAAACATCTCATAGCCGTAGACGAGAGAACAGCCTCTTTTCTTTGCTTCCAGTAAAAATGGAGTTTCAATGGGGCTTATAACCATATCCATCACAATGCTGCGAGGAAGGATCAGCTCAGGGTCGATGGGCATGGGAGCCGGTGTTGCATTGATCAGAACCTGATAACCGCGCTGGAACTCAACTTTCAACTGAGTCAGAGATCCGCCTTTACAGCCCAATTCATCGGCCAGTTTGATCGCCCTCTCCTCATCGCGATTTAATATGATCACTTCTGCTCCCCTTAGGATCGCTACAGAAGCAGCCGCCCTGCAGGCCCCACCCGCGCCAATGAAGATCACCTTTTTTCCTTTCACCGGCATCTTCTCTTCAATCGAATCAAGAGCCCCATCGCCGTCAGTGCTGCACCCGCTGATCTTTCCCTGTTCGATTTTCAGAGTATTGACTGAGCCTGCTTTCTTTGCCCAGGGGTCAATCTGATCGAGATAGGGAATGCACATCTCTTTCAGCGGCATGGTGGCGCTAAGACCCTTAATATCTACCGTTTTTGCCAACTCCAGGAATTGTTTCAGCTGATCCGGATAAAGAGGGAAATTCAGATAAACGGCATCGAGCCCTACGGCTTGCATCACCGCATTGTGTGTTAAATAGCCGAAACTCGTGCCTAAGGGATTTCCAATTAGTCCGTAGATAGCTGTGGAAGGACTCAAATCAGTATAATGATAGATGGTGTTGAGGTCTGCAACGGTGATCTGTCCCTCTGCAGTAGCTAACTCCACTTCCAAGCTGGCATAAACGAACCTACCTCCAAAGATCGGAGCAAGAATACGGGTGATTTTCCCATAGAGTCCCATCCCCATCGCCAGGACGTTAGATCGATGGCTTCTCATAAAGTTGAGAAGGGAGAGTGCCTCTACTGAAGAGTGGGGCATCACAGCAATCTTATAGAGGTCTCCCTGAACTTTTTTCAGCTTGCTCAAAGTTGCTTCTAATGGAGGCATCTTGTCAAAATCGTGAAAGGAGATGATGATCTGAATCTGGGGATGCTCCTCTTTAAGTTCACTGGCGAATTGTGCTGGAATTGTGTACTCAAGGTCGAAATAGGCAGGTTTCAACTTGGCAAAATTCCTGATCTGCTCCAGCCTCCGTTCTTCTGATCCTGAAAAGGCTCCGCCTTGGTCAAGGGGTCTTAGCGTGAAGATCATTGGTAAGCTGAAATCGTTCAGGAGCTGCTGTAGATGCTTTAATGCCTCGGGGGCAAAAAAATCGAGCCGCAGCTCAACAATTGAAGCTCCATTCATAGCCCGTTTCAACTGATCGCGTACTTCAGTAAGTGTGGGTCCTTTAATCACAGCACAGATCATTACGATTGGCTCCCGGGAAGTTTATTTCCAGAATATAGAAGGGAATATTAAAAAAAGTCAAAACAAATTTTTGAGACAGTACTTTAGGCGGCACAGCCGCTTTAACCACTCTTTACGAAGCGCGAAGACGAAGAGCGTGGTGGCGACGCAGCGTCTTCGGCAAGCCACGCGCCCTCCAAAACGGCTGCGCTGCCCTCGCGTGACGGCAGTTTTTTTGTGAAATGGTTTGACGTATTATTTTTTTTTGATTAGGGTTAAAAAAAGAATATAAAATTGAGAACTAGAATTATATTATGAAAGTACAGACCATAGATCCAAATGAATTTTCACATCGCATTAATCATTCATCCATCATGATTTCCACTCAAACCCTGTTTGAGCATCTGAAAAAATATGGACATCATATTCACACACTGAAATTAATTAATATTATCACTGACCTGACAAATGTCTCCAATGAATTTATCAAGTCTGTCGCAGACTGTATTCCAAATCTCCGTAATATTGATTTATACGGTACTCAAATTGACGATACGGGACTCCATGCACTCATCTCAAATTGCCCAAAGCTTGAAATCATCGAACTTAGCAACTTGAATATTTCAGATGAAGGGGCTATGGCTATGGGCATCTTTTGCACAAAACTCCAAAAAATTGACCTGGCTTTTACCCGTATCTCAGACAAAGGGATTATTTTCTTATCATCAAATTGTCACAATTTACAGAATGTCTGCCTCTCCGAAACAGGAATATCCGACAAGGGCTTAAAGGCGTTATCATCAGGTTGCCCAAATCTACAAACTATTTATTTAAATTTTAATCAGATTACAGACATAGGGCTAGCTGAGCTAGCATCTCATTGTCCCTCACTTCAGACAATATACCTTAGTGGTACAAAAGTTACTGATAAAGGAATCAAAACCTTGGCTGCTGGATGTCCAAACTTGGAAAACGTTTACCTAAGCAGCACTCATATCACTGACAAGAGCCTTCATGCAATAGCTGCAAGCTGCCGCTTATTGCGAAGCCTATTTATTGATTACATCGAAATTTCAGATGAAGGATTAATCGCTTTGGCAGACCATTCTCCAATGCTCGAAATTGTTGATTTGAGTAGCACTTCTGTGACATTGGAAGGTGTCGAAGATTTAATAAATAAATGCCCACTCCTGAAAATCTTGTATTTATGCAATAGTAAAATCAAGGAAAAAGAGATTAAAAAGTTAAATGCAAAATGGTCCCGCGTCAATATTTATACTTAACTCACCGGCATCAAAAAAAAATAATTGATTGAAATTATAATTTAGCTTATCTATATCTTTGACAAAGATAAACATAAAGGATTGACCTATGCGCAAAACTGTACAAAAATACCAACTTTGCATCTGCATGCTCGTTGCTTGTTTCTTTCTTGGAATGGAAATACAGGCTCGTAATGTCGTTCTGGATTGGAATAAAGCTACATTAACAGCTATCTCTCAAACTCATCAACCTGGAGCAATACCGGGAAGAACTTTATTCCTTGTCCATACTGCCATGTTTAATGCATGGGCAGCTTATGATGACTTCGCCCTTTCAACTCAGAATGGAGGTCTTTTAAGGCAACCACGCCAAAAGAGGACCAAAATCAACAAGGAAATAGCAGTCAGTTATGCTGCTTATAGCACCCTAGTCCGTCTTTTTACCGCAGCACCACAACTTGCTACATTTTCCGCTTTGATGGTTACCCTTGGGCTAGATCCCTCTTATATAAACAAAAATACCGAAAATTCCGCCGGAATAGGAAATTATGTTGCCAATGAACTGATGAACGCTCGACAAAATGATGGATCAAATCAGTTGGGAAATCAGCCCGGATTTTTCTGGAACGGTACTAATTTAGTCCATGTGCCGCCCCAAAGTGCTTACGGCGACTATACCGGATATATACCGGTTAACCCTCCAACCTTATTTAGCAACGATGGAACTTATGTAGTTAATAATCCAAATAAATGGCAGCCGGTTATTCCTGATGGAACTACAACACCTCAGGTTTTTGCTACTCCCTTTTGGGATCTTGTGACACCTTTTGCTCTCACATCAGCTAATCAATTTCCGCTTAAAGGCCCCCACCTCTACCCAAGTAAAGCATATAAAAAAGAGGCAAAGCAAATCTTGAAAATTACCGCTCATTTGACGAGTGAACAAAAAGCTATAGCCGAATTTTGGAGTGCGGGAGCCCCCACTGTATCAACCTTTGGCCTATGGAATCAGGCGGCACAATTTGTGTCTATAAGGGATTCACATGATCTGGATGAAGATATAAAGTTGTTTTTTATTCTAAATAACTATTCTTTAGACTCTCAAATTGCAGGGTACTACAATAAAGTCCATTTCAATTCTGAAAGACCAATTACTGCCATCCGTTTCCTTTATAATGGTAAGCACGTTAGGTCTTGGGGTGGTCCGTTTAAAGGAACAGAAAGAATCAAGGGACAAAATTATAAGTCTTATATTTCTCCTGTACCGGCGACTGGGGAGTTTCCCGGTACTTTCCAGGGTTCCTATGCCGCAGGTGCTGCATACATCTTGACCCGTTTTACAGGGACTTCCAGATATGGAAACTCTACAGTTTTAGCTCTAGGTTCATCTTTTATTGAAATTGGTGAGACGCCCGATGCCCCTGTGTTATTAAAATGGAATACCTTTGATGTCGCTGTTAAACAAGCAAGTCTGGCAGCGTTATATGGCGGATACCAATTTAAGTCATCCATCATCCAGGGAGCAAGACTTTGCAAAAAGGTGGCTAAGCTGGATTACGAAAAATCCTTATCTTATATCAATGGAACTAGCCACTAAAGTAATTAATAAGTCTCTTTAATGATTAACAAGGAATGAAATATGTTGTGTGCGAAATTGAGAAATTTTATTGCAGTGGGGTGTTTCTTTCTTATAAATACTCTCAGTGCCGATCTCGGTCATTTAAATCTACAAAATGACCACCAATTTTGGTTTGAAGCAGTTGTTCATCAAAAAATTTGTAAAGACGTTTCTTTAACCCTTACTACCATTAATGATTGGGGTAATGACTATAGTAAGTACTTCTTTAATTATCAAGCTATCGGAATGGAATTTGACGTGATGGACAAGTTGCTTGGAAAAATTGATAAAAAAGAATCCCTTCTTAAAGGCGTTTTTTTTACTGTTGAGTTAGCAAGACGAAATACAATCGCACCTAGTTTTCCCATAAATAAAGGTGGTGTTGTCGTGTCCGAGGTCAAATGGGTGACTCATAATATCCCTGCCATTTGGGCGCTATTTTTTTTTGGTTGGCGCGACTGGAATTACACTCTTCGTACGAGGTTAGATTATGCTTGTCCAGAAAGCAGCCACTATGGATATTCTACACAGTTTAGACTACTCCAAAATCTCCATTCACCCTGGAAGTACACCAAATTTAAAATCAACCCCTTTATTTATAATGAAGGGTTTTATCGGGGAACAAACAGAAACGTGGGTGGGCTCTTCGATAATAGATTTAGGATTGGAGTTCAAATGAGTTATGCCCCATTGGGGAAATTTTTTGAGGATGTCAAAGCTGATATATATTGGCAATGGAGAGCTATTAAGCAGCCTATAGTAGCACCCAGAGCATATTTTTATACCTATGCTATAGGAATCCTTATCGTAAAAGGAATTCCATAATAAACCTAAAAATGGCAATTGGGTGCTGAGGTGAGTAATCCCGGTGCGAGATAGCTTGGCGGCGTAAGTCCAATGTCGTCAAGATTGTTTCTGAACGCGCCCATGCCCGAAGAGCTGCCCCGGGTTTGCGCTGTGCGCTACACCCGGGGAAACACTTCTGCCGCTCCTTCGGAGCTCCTATCAATTCAGGAATTGGCTGAAATCGATTATTTTTGCAAAAAAATCACTTTCTATCACTTCATCAGTGACACCGTTGACATGAATAAGGACAGGATGGATGGAAAATTTTTTGGGTGTCGCCAGCCGATCAATTTTTTGTTTTATTTCTTTTACGACGGAAAGGCCAATCTTTTCTTTGGAAAACTTGATTTCACAAATATAGAGAGTGTTGAATCTGGTTTGTATCATATAATCAACTTGGCATCCCGAATGTGTTTTTGTTGGGCGTTGGAAGTAAGGATTGTCATAAATCACTTCTCCTGGGTCTATTCCCAAGAGTTCATAGTCACGATGAAAGTTATTAAGCACCAGATTTTCAAATTGCAGTCCCATTACCGTTGTCCATGACGGTGGCACCACAACCCTATTTTTTTCAATCTGGGTACGCTTGGGTTCTATATATTTCAGATAAAAACGCAGATAGTTATCTTTAAGGCGGAACTTGCACAAATTGGATTCTTTACCATCTTTAATATTCCATGTGTGATCCCGAACAATATAGCTTGTCTCCACCAAATCTTCGAGATATTCACTAATGGTTCCCCCTTTTTCTAAATTCAATGCAGAGCAAATTTGTTCCAGCGTTGCGCTCCCTTCCACAAGCCGCTCCACAATCTGTTTATAGCGTACGCAAAATCTTGCGTCTGGCACCCCCTTCCAATCGCCGTTTCTAGGATTATAACTATTGCCCTTTCTGGATGCGTGCTATCAGCCCCGCTAATACCTTTCCCGGTCCAATCTCTTCAAAAGCTGTTTCTCCCTGGGCGATGAGATATTCTATCGTTTGCGTCCACATAACTGGATGATTGATCTGACTTGCCAATGTCGATTTGATCTCATCGGGTTCGTAAGGCTTTGCGCTGATGTTGGCGATGACAGGGATTTTAGGCGGTGAAAAGTTAAAATTGTTGAGAAATGATTCAAATTCTTGCTTAGCGTCATTCATAAGAGGGGAATGAAAAGCTCCACTGACCTTTAATATAACATATAACTTGGCCCCAGCTTTAGTAAATAAGGATTCAGCTCTCTTGATTTCATCTCTTGCTCCAGAAATAACTATTTGACTTTTTGAGTTGTAGTTGGCAATTGTTAATTGATTGAGGTTCTCCTGTTGCAGTACCTTTTGGACATCATCCGGCCGCAAGCCAATGACAGCTGCCATGCCTCCTACCTTTGCTGCAGCCATTAAACGGCCCCTTTTTTGAACCAATTTTAAGCCAGTTTCAAAATCAAAAACCTCGGCTGCAAGTAGTGCATTATATTCACCCAAGCTATGTCCTGCAGTGAATTTTGGTTTTTGTTCCGTATCTGCAAGCTTTTTTAAATAAGAAAGTGCACTGACCACATAAAGTGCCGGCTGTGTGAATTCGGTTTGAGATATTTGATCATTCGGATTTTCCTTGCAAAGCTTTTCAATCGAATAGCCTAATATCTGATCGGCTTTTTGCACCTCTGTTGGGAATTCCGTGAAGAGGGGACCGCCCATCCCGATTGCCTGTGATCCTTGTCCAGGAAAAACATGAGTTACCATAAAAAACTCCCCCTTGAAGAGGCTGTAAAGCAATGCGATGGAATCTACAATTTTATTAAGTCGTTCCACAATAATGCCAGAAGGTCGTGCAGAGCACGCGCACTCCAGGGCTCCGTAAGCGAATTTACGCCAAGCGTTTAGGGTGAACTTGAGCTAGAGCTGGAGCTAGAGCTGGTCTTGCTAAAGTGACCATGAGAGAAGTTGCTGAAACCGAGACTTGAGCTGCTGACGCTTACTTCTTTATTACGATAAGTTGAAGCAATCAGTATACCGAAAATAACCACAGTGCCCAGAGGAATTATTCCAGACATGATAGAGGCCGTTCCACTTTCGTTATAAGCAGCGCTACTGTCAGCATGTTCTTCTCCTTGCGTTGGAGTGATGCTGCCAGCGTATTCTTGTCCTTCGCTTGGAGCATTGTCATCGTATGCTTGTCCTTGTACTTGAGCTGATAGCAAAGCTAACAGGCATGTCAAGGCAACTGACTTGTTTAATTTCTTCATGTTTAATCCTTGTTGATATGTCTTGCAATTAGGTTCATTTACTTCTTATGGCCTAAAATTAATTTTCGCTCAATATTTTTTTTCAGCGCCCCGCAGTATACCTATTTCAGCTTGCAACTTGCAAATACTTCTGAATTTTATCCATAAGCCGGGGAAAATCAATAGGCTTTGTATCATAATCATCACAACCAGCAGCCAATGTTTTTTCTTTATCTCCAACCATTGCGTGGGCTGTTAAAGCGATAATAGGAATGGCTTTTGTCTTCTCGTCCGCTTTAATTTGCCGGGTCGCTTCCAGTCCATCAAAGATTGGCAGGCTAATATCCATCAGGATGAGACCTGGATTCCATGACTTTGCCAGGTTGACCGCTCCAGGGCCATCCTCAGCAGTAACGACATCAAATCCTTTGCGTTGTAAGCGACGCGAAAGCATATCTCTATTTAATTCATTGTCTTCAACTAACAAGATTTTGTTCGACATCTTAACCTCTAACTTATAAAATTCATCATTTAGGATTATTTTTTTTAGCCCAATCCAACTTTTTTAGATCTGTCCATTCAATAGGGGTGATGGTATCATTTTGGAATAGAATACCCCATGATGTTTTCAAGGCCTCATGTTGATCTTTAGTGATCGTGATTTTGACGTCTATTCCAATATCAACATCGCGAAAACTTTCAAAGGCATTGATGATCCCTTCACGGCTGATCTCATTTTTCTTTGAGGCTACTTTTAATGCCTCTGCATAGAGTTTCATCACAAGATAAGCGTAGAAACCACCACTATCATTAGGGTCTAAATCCACCGCATATTTTTTTATTAACGCTTGAAATTCTTTGGCAGCCGGTAAATCAGTAGTGAAATCCGGGACCGGTGATACGTGAATACCTTTAACAGAAGTGTCCTTCAGCTTAGCTCTATTCATGCTTCCTGCAATTTGCATGAAGAAGACGTCGGGAAGAAGAATATTGGCATTCAAACCTGTCAAAGGGAGTATTTGGCCAATCTTAATCGGAGAATTAGCAGCAAGAGTACCGGCCTGTTCCGCATTGCTAGATCCCCAAATAAATAGGGCTATACTGAATGAAAATAATAAGCAAAATCGGTTCAATTTATACATAATATAATCTTCCACAAAAATATCGGAATAAAAACTAATCCTATAAGTCTTCAAAATTGCACATTAATTAATGTTGGAA
>JABDDC010000005.1 GCA_013287815.1 Chlamydiota bacterium | reverse complement strand
AGTTATATAGATTCAACAATTTCAACCATTCAAAATGGTTATCAGACAGCAGTGAATAAGGCACAGCCCTATGTGGATACTGCCCTAAGTCCAATGGTCTACATAGTAGATAACTATTTCCCAGAAAATGTAAAAAATAGCAGCAAACTTACAAAAATTTGCGCAGTATGGTGTGCTGTCAATGCTTTAGAAATGGGTGTACGCAGTGTCGTGGGTGTTGGGTCGATTCTCACATTAAAAAATGAATTTCTGCTGCCTACTTTGCAATCTAATTTAAGCAAGGACCTTGCAGGTGCACTATTTTACGGTGCTTGCGCCATGAATCCAATCCCTGGTTTAGCCAAGGCTGCGTCAGTCGTTTCCTATTTATTGGCTACAGCCACTTATTATTCAGAAGATAGTTATTACACCTGGCAAGCAGCAAATAAATTTAATAATCTAGTTGTTAAGCCTATTTGCGATAATATCATATTTCCATTGTCTGAAACCGTATGGAAGGTAGCTGAGCCAATTATAAAACTGATGCATACGACTGCAACACTACTTTTTTCCTTTATGGGAAAAATAAAGATCCCTTTCAATCGCACATGGTTCGCCTTAGGATGTTTGACAGTTGCGATAACAGCTTATAAAGTATGGAAATCGCGCCCAACGCCTCCACCACCAACTCATGTATGTCCCAATTGCAATCATAGTTTTAAGGAGATAAGACAACAGTAATTATTTCTTGTGAAAACTTAGAGGTTATGTAGAGCGCAGCTGTGCTTGGCGTAGTCCCTGTAGTCTCTCTATTATTTAAAAAGCGCATAAATTGACCCCAATTCCAGGCGATACGTTATAGTTTACGGGAGAAAGTTGCAGAAAAGGTTTTAAACCCTGAACGGTTACAAAAAAAAAGCTGAATAAATTTTCAATCTATGGTAAGATTAATATAAACAAGGAAGCAAAAAATATTATGTCTTATCAGTCAATAATTACCATTCAGCCAGGCAAAAGAAATGGTCAACCATGCATCAGAAATATGCGAATCACAGTCTATGATGTTTTGGAATGGATGGCATCCGGAATGACGGTGCAAGATATCCTTAATGATTACCCTGAACTTACGATCGAAGATATTCAGGCTTGTCTTCAGTTTGCAGCCGCAAGGGAAAGATCAGTTAAATATTTATCAGCCGCATGAAACTACTTCTCGATCAAAATATTTCCAGAAAAATTCTATCTCAAATAGCACGTAGATTTCCTGAATCTTCTCATGTCTATTGGCTGAATTTGCATAAAGCAAATGATTTCGAAATTTGGGAATTTGCCAAAAAAAACAATTACACAATTGTTTCCAAAGATTCAGATTTTCTTGAATTAAGCTTGCTCTATGGTATTCCTCCCAAGTTTATATGGGTTCGATGCGACAATGGAAACAATCAATTCTTAAGCCAACTTCTTATTAAGCATGCAGATGATATAGAAAGATTCTTAACTGATGATAAGTCCTTCTGTCTCGAAATCTACTAGTTCGAAAGTGAAAGGAGCTGGGCGTGCGTTATGCATATCTCTAATCTAATGCACAACGCAGGCACGGCCCCTTTCACTTTCACCTCGTAAAGACCGTTCTTTGGGTCCATCACCTTCACGAAGCACACCTTTAGAATGTAGAAGCTCCACAGCCTCAGCTGAATCCTTCACTTTAGAAGCACTACGTGATAACATTTCTTCTTCAAATTCAGTTAGTACAATTTCTCTCAATCCGGTTTCTCTCCATTTAGACAAGGGAGTACATGCTGTTGAAGTGTTACGAGCCAGTGCCAGTGCATCCAACAGAGCCTGATTTGCACCTTGTCCTTTAAATGGACTCATAGGGTGAGCTGCATCTCCAATCAAAGTAAATGCCCCAACTTTTTCTAATAATTCCGACTTGAGTAATTCACGGTCGTACACGGGATAACCTGAAATTTGTGCCAGTAGGGTTGCTGATAAAATTTGAGGAATGGGCTTATGCCACTGTGTTCTACGACACGCCTCTTCTTTAAGTGCCAGAGCTCCTTGTGCACTCAAGGCATTAGCTTCTTCTTCCGGCATGGGGAAACTAAGTTGCCACATTATCGAGTCTAACGAGTAAGGCATCATGTAGATTCGTTCATGGCCATTGACGGTTTGAAACACGGTGGCTGAGTCAAGCAAAGAACTCTCAAGACCCTTAAGAGCCTCTAAAGAACAAATACCCAAAATTACCACATAACCCAGGTAACGCAAAGGAGTAATATCCTCACCAATCAACAAGCTGCGCACAACACTACGAATACCATCGGCACCCACCACCAAATCTGCCTTGGCATGCTTCATCTCTCCGTTAACTTGAAAGCTCAGCTCAACACTTTTATCTTCACATTGTTTAAAACAAACTAAGCGGTGCCCCCACTGCACGGCATCATGGTTGCCCAATTGCTCAAGCAACGCTGAGCGCAAGGCCTGTCGCGGGATATGCACATTTTTACGCTTTGGACACTTTTTAGTGTTTGAATGCGTCCTCATTCCCCATTCAACAATTTCTTTTCCTTCTGTGGTATGCACCACATGGCGTGTGGAATTACCCCCGTCTTTTAAAGAGAAAAGACCCAATCCTTTAATTGCGTTACTTGCTTGTTGCAAGGTAAGTCCGTAGCCCTGAGCTCGTGCATCGAAGCTGCTATCGCGCTCATAAAGGGTAAATGGAATGCCACGATGCAGACAAGCTACAGCCAGCGCCACGCCTCCTATACCTGCACCAATAATTGCTACATGTGGATAGTTTTCTGTATCTGTTATGGGGTGACTAGTAGCAGAAATCAAGCCAGAGCCACTGCAATTATCGCATAAATATTGAGTAATCTTAGGGCGAACCGAAGCCTTTCCTTCACACTGAGTTTCTTCAAATTCCTTAATTGCTATTTGGTGGCGGAGTCTCGCTTTCTTGCGGAGCCTCAAGTTTTTTTTGCCGCGTCCATAACATTTCGGACAAATCGTCCAGTAAGTCTCTTTTTTTTCCACTTTTTCAATCTTCTTTAAAGTAATTACTCTTCAATGCAAAAACGGGTAATTTCAAACGGATTATCTGTAATCTTTGCTCGAACTGGATTAGATCTTTGAAGAGTTCAATTTCGATTTCATTCCCAATTATTGTATCTTTTTGGATATATTGATTTAAAGTGAATTCGCAATGAGATAGTGAACACAAGAAGGCTTCTAACTCGGGAGGGATTACCAGCTGAATGTGATTCCTCCAAGCAAGCTATAGGAGGAATCATTCGACCACCGCTGACCAGCAGCCTCAGCATAGATTGTCCAGGAGTGGGCAATCAAATAAGAAAAATTAACAACACCATCGACGCTGTTGCGTGACATGGGGACCCCCTCAATGGTAAACTCACTACCAAACGACGAGAATGATTCTTCAATATTATGATCGAGCGAAGTCAGACGATATTGCCAAGCTACATCAACTGCCAAAGAGAAGACAAAAGACTTGCGAGACAAATTTAGAATTCAGATTCAGTCTTCTTCTCTTTTTCTGAGGTGGCTTTTTTGGCAAGTTCTCGGATTTCTTCAGCGATTTTTTGCATCTCTGTGACTATTTCATTGGCTGGGGTTAACTTTTTGCATAATTTACGCAATCGAACACTCATTCTATTCAAGCTTTGCTTAGCCGAAAAGTACTCTTGCTTGAATGCAATTAATTCAGCATTCGCCTTGGTAAGCGCTTCATTTTTCTGCTGTAACTCAATCATTTCAGAATCCATTATTTATCCTTTATTTCATTCTAAAATATTTGTGCACAAAAAATCAATCGATCATTAAATCTGTTAATGGGGATCGTAAATCGAACTCAACAAGAGAGACAAGAATAGCTTCGTCAAACTACGACCCTCTTTTACGTCCCCACTCATTAATCTAAGTATTTGTCTGATCTATTTCAATACGATGTTGAGGAGCTTGTTGGGCACGAAGATGACCTTGTCAATTTCCTTACCCTCAATGTATTGGTGGATATGAGGATTCTTGCCGGCAGCATCCATGACAGCCTCTTGGGGCTGATCCTTGGGAAGATCAAAGCGTCCGCGCAACTTACCATTGATCTGCACAACATAGGTGATCACTTCATCCTGCAGATATTTCTCATCTGCTTCCGGGAAGGCGGCATAAGCCAGCTCCCCTTTGCAGCCAAGATTGTGCCATACTTCTTCTGCCAAATGGGGCGCATAAGGGGCCAGACACTGTGTGGCCATTTGGATCACAGCTTTGGGATATTCAGGAAGCTTGGTGAAGTCATTCATGAACTCCATCATCTTGGCAATGGCAGTATTAAATTGGAGGCTTTCGGTGTCCTTCTTTACTCCGTGGACAAGACGATGTCCTAGCTTTAGCGCTTCTTCGCCGGTCTTGTCTGTTACCTTATCAGAAAACGCCATATCATAAAAACGGTTGAGGAAGCGTCTTGAACCAGATACAGCATCGGTATTCCATGCTTTTTCTTTTTCGATAGGTCCCATGAACATCTCATAGAGGCGTAAAGCATCAGCGCCATACTCCTGAATGATCTCATCAGGTGTGACTCCATTCAACTTTGACTTAGACATCTTTTCGATCTGGCTCGTGAGTTCCTCGCCGGTGCGAGTGTCAAAATATTTGCCATCTTTTTCCAGCACATCTTTAGGTTCGACATAAGCTCTGGTGCTATTCTGGAAAGATCTGGATACGATCAATCCCTGGTTGCGCAACTTCTGGAAAGGCTCCTTTGTATGGACGAAACCGCAATCATACAGCACCTTATGCCAGAAGCGGGCATAGAGAAGATGTAATACAGCATGTTCAACGCCGCCAACATACAAGTCGACAGGCAGCCAATAGTTGTCTGCTTCTTTGCTCCATGCTTCCTTGGTGTTATGTGGATCGCAAAATCTAAGATAATACCAGCAGGAACCGGCCCATTGAGGCATAATATGGGTTTCTCGCATGGCCTTCTTGCCTGTCTTGGTATCGACGATCTCGACCCACTGTTTTGCCTGCGCCAAAGGACTTTGTCCATCGGCTGTCGGCTTATAGTTGGTTAATTCAGGAGGTGTAAGCGGGAGTTCATCATCGTCCAGCAATCTTACGGAACCATCTTCAAATTTAAGGATCGGGAAAGGCTCACCCCAGTAGCGTTGACGGGAAAATAGCCAGTCGCGCAGTTTATATGTAATAGCCGCTTTTCCTTTATGGTGCTTTTCTAGCCAGCCGATGATCTTTTTCTTTGCATCTTCGACCTTCAGGCCATTTAGTGAAAGGTTTTCGTGGGAGCTATTGATCGAGACGCCATCGCCACTCCAGCATTCATTTCCCATGATGACCTTTTGCCTTTGCAGTCCTTCTGCATCGACAGGATCAAACACTGGAATAACGGGTAAGTTAAACTTCTTGGCGAAATCAAAATCTCTCTCATCATGGGCTGGGACTGCCATGATGCAGCCTGTCCCATACCCCATTAACACGTAGTCTGAAATCCAGATGGGGATTTTCTGCTCATTGACAGGGTTGATTGCATAACCGCCAGTAAAGACACCTGTTTTGTCGAGGTTAAGCTCGGTCCTGTCGAAGTCGCTTTTCCCTATAGCTTTTGTTTTGTATTCTTCAATTGCGTTTTTCTGTTGCGGCGTTGTTATTTTGTTGACCAGTGGGTGCTCTGGAGCCAACACCATATAGGTAGCTCCAAAAAGTGTGTCTGGACGCGTTGTGAATACCGTTATCGTCTCGCCCGTACTAGCTTCCCTGAAGTCGACATGGGCCCCTTTGCTTTTGCCGATCCAGTTGATCTGTAATTTCTTTAAGCTTTCAGGCCAGTCCAGCAGGTCCAAATCTTCCAGCAGACGGTCAGCATAAGCGGTAATTCTTAAGATCCATTGTCTCAAGGGACGCCGTTCAATGGGATGTCCTCCTTCTTTAGCTTTCCCATTTTCCACCTCTTCATTGGCTAAGACTGTTCCTAAGGCAGGACAGAAGTTGACCGCCATTTCAGCCTCATAGGCCAACCCTTTTTCATGTAATTTAGTGAAAATCCACTGGGTCCACTTATAATAGGTTGGATCGCTCGTCGCGATTTCGCGGTCCCAGTCATAACTGAAGCCCAAGGAACGGAGCTGGCGGCGGTAGGTATCGATGTTTTCTTTTGTCGATTTGGCAGGATGGGTTCCGGTACGTATAGCATATTGTTCTGCCGGGAGCCCAAAGCTGTCCCAGCCCATCGGATGGAGAACATTATATCCTTTATTGCGCATAAATCTGGCAAGGATATCCGTGGCTGTATAGCCCACGACATGTCCGACATGGAGTCCCGCTCCAGACGGATAAGGGAACATGTCCAGAACGTAATACTTAGGCTTGGTATAATCGTTATTGGTTTTAAATGTTTTGTGCTCTAGCCAATATTTTTGCCATTTGGCTTCTATCTGCTGATGATCGTATTTCATGTTCCTCTATTGCTTCGACTTTTAAATATCGTTATGGTATCATTACCTTTAATATATAATGGTACAATAATTGTATGGTAAAAAGTAGCAAAAAGTCAAAAAAAATAGAAACTCCGGTCCGACCAGGAAAAGAAGAAAAGCTTTTTCAAAATTTATTGAAGACTACCGAACAGTTCATTGGGGGCAAAAATTTTCGCCCATTGACTGAACAAGAGTTAATGTCTCGCCTCTCCCTTCCAGAATTACATAAAGGTCTCTTTAAAGAAGTTCTTGATAAGTTAATCGAACTAAAATTGATTGAACTCTTAGAAGGCAAATACTCCTGGGTCACATTAAAATCAGAACTTTTAAAAGGTGTTGTTAGGATGCATGCCCGAGGTTTTGGTTTTGTCCAACTCGACAATGCTGAACTTTATGGGCAAGACATTTTCATCCCGAAGCATTTGACCAAAAATGCAGTTGACGGCGACATCGTTGAAGTTATTGTCAGTGAACAGATCTCTGAAAAAGGTCCTGAAGGAAAAATTTTGTCTATCCTCTCCCGTGGACGGACCCACATGGCCGGTATCATCCGCGGCATTGACCGCTACGACCAATTTATGATTCATGTTCCCCTGCTCGGAACACAACAGATGGTCATTTTGCAGCATACAACCGAAAGACAATTAAATGTCGGTGACAGGATCGTCATGGAAGTAGTCGACTGGGGATCAAAAGAAACAGAAACAATTTGCCGCTTTTCACACTATATTGGACACATATCTGATCCTTCTTGTGATATTCCTGCGGCCATCGAAGAATTCGAGCTCCGGTCCGACTTCCCCAAAGAAGTTGTCGAAGAGGCGCTTAAACTGGGCAAGCAAGTATCGGCACATGAGATAAAAAACCGCGAAGACCTGCGTGAATACACAACAGTCACGATCGATCCTGACACCGCAAAAGACTTTGACGATGCCATCAGCCTTACCAAAGATGAAGATGGTATTTACAGTTTAGGTGTACATATAGCCGACGTCTCATCCTACGTCAAACCGGGCACTGCATTGGATGAAGAAGCTAAGGTCCGATGTAACTCAACTTACTTCCCTGGGACTTGCATACCTATGCTCCCGGCAGCCTTGTCTGAAAATCTATGTAGCCTTAAACCCAACGTCAACCGTTTGACCGTATCTGTTATGATGCGCATAGATCCGAAAGGCAATTTACTAGACTACCGAATGGCCAAGACTGTCATTAAAAGTGCCAAGAGGTTCACCTATAAAGAAGCCAAAAAAGTCTTAGATGGAGAGTTAGAAAGCCCCCATCTACCGATGCTGAATTTAATGGTCGAGCTGTGCCGCCTGCTGAAACAAAAACGGTATGAAAGAGGAAGCATCGAATTTTCATTGCCTGAATTAGTCGTTCTGATTGATGAAAAAGGTAAACCTACCGGTACTGATTACGTCACATATGACATCACCCACCAGATGATCGAAGAGTTCATGCTCAAAGCCAATGAAATAGTTGCCTGGGACCTCAGCGAACGGGGCAAGCATCTGACTTATCGGGTGCATGATGTCCCGGCAGAAGAAAACCTGCGAGATTTTTCTCTATTGGCTGCTGCCTTTGGATTTAAGCTTCCAGATATACCAACGCCCAAAGACTTACAAAAGTTGTTTGAAGAGGCCGGAGAGTCCACTTTCAGCAACTATCTAGCCTCCAGCTACATCAGAAGAATGAGACTTGCAGCGTACTCAGCCGAAAACATTGGCCACTACGGACTTAGCCTGACGCACTATTGCCACTTCACCAGCCCAATCAGACGATACGTCGACCTGGTAGTTCACCGAATTCTCTTCGAACAATCCTACGATTTAGAACACCTGCAGCAAATAGCTACGCAATGCTCAGAACAGGAACGGATCAGCGCCAAGGCAGAAAACAATGTCTTGCTGCTCAAAAAACTGCGCCTCCTCCAAGAGATGTACGAGAAAGACCCCCACCGCGAGTATGAAGGGATCATCACAAAAGTTAAAAACTTCGGTATTTACTTTGAAATCATCGATCTCTTGCTAGAAGGATTCATCCATATCTCAGAACTTGGCGATGATTATTACGTTTATGAAGATGAACTCATGGCCCTGCGTGGTTCCAGAACAGGTGGACTCTTCTCTCCAGGTAGCCGTCTCACAGTGATGCTTAAAGAAATTAACTTCGTCGTCCAAGAAACAAAATGGTACATAATAGAATCAGAACAGAAGATTAAAGGCATAGAACAGAAAGCTAAAGGCAGAGAGCGGAGAGCTAAAGGCGAGCAGAGCAAGACGAGAGGCGGAGAACGGAAGGTAAAAGGCAAAATGCTCAAACCAAAAACAGAAGAGCTAAAAGAAAAGAAGACTCCGGTCAAAAAAGAAACTCCAAAAAGGAAAACACCTGCTAAAAAAGAAGCACCAACAAAGAAAACTCCCTCTAAAAAAGAAACACCTATAAAGAATACACCTCCCAAAAAAGCAACACTCCAAAAGAAAGCTCCTATCACAAAAGAAAAGGATCAAAAAAGCAAAGCTGTAAAGCATGAAAGCCCAATGGATATAATCTCACGCTTAGCCCAAAGCAAAAAACGACGTTAAAAAAAGCGTCATAGACATATGCCGTCTCTACCGGGACTCATAAGGAACGATATGAAAAGATGTTTCATCACAGGACTAGTGATTTTACTACCTGTCACTTTGACGATTGCTATCGTCATCTTTGTATTCAATCTCCTAACTGTCCCCTTTTTAGGGTTAGTTAAAACGGTTTTTGGCCATTATGGTCTGTTCGAAAACGGATTCCTTTTCTTCAACGCGGAACAATTGCAGAACCTCGTCGCCCAGCTTCTTATCCTGGTCAGCCTTTTCTTCATCACAATAGGACTAGGCATTATCGCCCGCTGGTTTTTCTTTCATACCATGATTAAATTTGCCGAATATATCGTCCGGTACATTCCCCTCGTCAGTACTATCTACAAAACTTCCAAGGATGTAATCAAAACGATCTTTACCTCCGAAACCAAATCATTCAAACAGGTTGTCCTGGTACGTTTCCCTAACCCTGAAAGCTATTCCATCGGACTTGTCACAAGGGAAGAGATTCCCGGACTCAAACAAACAGATTTCGAAGACGCTGTCGCTGTCTTCGTTCCGACAACTCCCAATCCCACCTCCGGCTTTATGGTTATATACAAAAAGCAAGACCTTATCTTTCTCGACATGAAAGTGGAAGACGCATTTAAATATGTCATCTCTTGCGGCGTTATCATGCCCGACTTCAATGTCATCCACCACATATCGGAAGATCCAATGCCACTAGAAAACAAATTTGCCGCCCCGCAGGAGTAGACTATGAAAAAGTATTTCACTGCCGGACTAGGCATCCTTTTACCGGTCATTATCACATTTTTGATTGTCGGATTCTTAGTGAATATCCTGACCAAACCTTTCCTAAGTTTGACAGAATCATTTCTCATCCAACAAGAGATCGTCTCCCAGCCCACTCTCGTTATCATCGCTAGCAAAATTCTGATTATTGTAGTTATAGTGCTCGTGGTTTTTATTTTCGGACTAATCGGCAATGCTTTTTTATTCAATTATATCTTCAGGATCAATGACTATCTTTTTCATAGAATGCCTGTCATCAATAAGGTCTATAAAGCATGCCAAGATGTAGTCAGCAGCCTTTTTTCCACCTCTTCTAGTTCTTTTTCACAAGTGGTGCTTGTCCCCTTCCCCAGTGCAAATACTCTCAGCGTCGGCCTCATCACCAAAGATCCGTTCATAGTCAACACCAGCCGGGGTGACGAAGAAGTAGTCCCTGTCTATATACCCGGAACACCCAATCCGACTGTCGGCTTCATGCTGATGTTTAAAAAAAGCCAACTGATCTACTCAACCATGAAAGCCGATGAAGCCATGAAATTCGTCGTCTCCTGCGGTATCGCCATGCCTGAATTCACAACTTCAACCACACCGGAAATAAAATGAAAAGTAAGATATTTTTCTATCCTGTCAAAGACAACCAAAGAAAGCTACAGCTGATCTGCAATAAGGCACAAGAATCAATTGCCCAAGAGAAAAAACTGCTGATCGCTGTACCCAATGCAGAAGCAGCCCAATTTATTGACACACTTCTCTGGAAATCACCGGCAGACAGCTTCATCCCACATGCCATCACTCAAAAATCGTCTAAGGAGTGGATCGTCATCACCTTTAATAACGGAGAAAACCTCAATCAGGCCGAACGGCTTCTCAACCTCTGCCATGGTCTTCATCCGACGTTCCAGCAATTCCAGGAAGTCTACGAATTACTCGACGAGTCTTCCCCCGACAAAACAAACCTCTCCCGACGCAAACTCGATGCCTACAAAGAATTAGGCGTCAACGTCGTCGTCAGGGCGGAAGGATGAAGGCTAAGGAAAGGGGCACGAAGCATTGCTTGCGAAGACTTGGAGTGCCGTGCTCTGAGACTGTGAAAAAATAGCGCGGCGCAGCCGCTTTTGGAGTGCGCCGGCTCAGCCGGCGCTTTGTTATTACACACACTTATTATCGAGATTTTACAAAAATACACTGAACAGGAAAAAACAATCCCGGTCCACATGTCCTATTGTCCAGCTTCTCACATCCACATCAAAATCCGCCGCTTCCTCGACTTTATGGTGGAAATAGCTGCAAGAGTAGGTTAACCTAGAAACGGCGATTGGAAGTAAAGGCTGCGCCGCCCTTTTAGATTTATGATGACTTAATTCCAAATTGATAATCTAGCGCTCTCTTGGCGGACCTCATTCCCCAAAAGAGAATGATGATTGCCATCACGAACATAAGCAAGCAAAGATATATGGACTTGCGGATACTCTTTCCAATGAAAGCAAATAGATTCGTCAGTTTGGACATCACCATATCCAGTCCTTGCGTAAAATGACTGACAACCCAACTCAGACCTGTCAATATATACTCGACAGCATTGAATAATCCACCGGTTAAGTAGCGTGTCAACTGCAACATCAGCAATGATGCAAAGGAGGCAATTTTAAGGGATCCGGTCAACAAGGCCTTCACAATAAATTTAATCAAGAATTTTTCCTTGAACTTCAGCCACAGATCGGCAAATCCTATAAACCCGGCAAAGGAATGAATCGCGTCATACAATTGCTGCAGACTGATTGCACGTATTTTTCCTTCTACCGATTTAAGGGCTTGTACAAATCTTTTTTTTCTCCGATCAAGATTGTCACGTCCGTTTTTTAGCCACCCGTTTAAGTGACTCATCACTCTTTCCAAGCGTGGTTTGAACGTTTTGCTATAGGAATCCGTTGAAGGAAGATTCATTTGCTTCAGCTGTTCTTTTAATTGCTGTAATTTCTGAGAAAGCCATTCTGTCACTACCTTAGCAATACGCTGAGATGTCCGGAAATTGGTTTTCCACTTTCTTGGCCAGCGGAGCAGGTATTCCTGCAAATTCCTTAATTGGACGGTACTCCATTGTACAAGAGCCTGTGGGAAACTTTTGATCGCACCAAGTATTTCAGCGATACGGTTTTTAACTTTTACTCCCCTTTCCAACACCGCCGACTTCACCTTGTTGAATCTGTTTGAAATTTTTTCTCCAATAAAATTAATTGCAGAAGATGGTACGTTTACAACGGCATTGACCTTTTCCCTAACCTGATTAATGACCTTTTGAATTTGGTGACGGAATCTCCTAATGCTATTCTGCATAGCCTTCCAGATATTGACAAGCGGCTGAATCAAGGGCGCTGCCATTTGTCTAAAAAACTCTATCACTTGAACAGATTTCTGCTTGCAAAAGCCAATACCTTTCCTGACTTTATTTGTAATCTTACCGGTAAATATCATGATTTTAGAAGTCAGCAATGGGAAAAATTCTACCATCACCCATTTCGGCAGTTTATATAAGAGCATATAAGGAGTAAAAGCCACGGCGACGAACAGGACATTTCCTATTCGCATAAAACTATTTTTAAAAATAACATATTTAGTTTTATGCCTTAATCGACCTAATGCCTCTTTCTTCAGCTGATCTCCTGAGAATTCAAGCGTATCCTTGGGTACACTCGGCCTTGATTCCTGAACCGGAGCCCTTGGCTTCGCAGAACCATAAAGACCGTTATAGACATTAGGATCGCATTTAGATAAACTACTATCAGATCGATATATAGCCATATTTCTCCTTTATTAGATATTAATTTTAACATATTCTTAATTATTTTAAAATAAAAATCTTGAGAAGATAAACAATTCAGGTACAATTAAAAGAGGACGTTTGAAATTGCACCCGAATTTATTCAAATCCGAAATTTTACTTGCGGTTTTTCCCCTATATCACTATAATTCTGCTCATTTACAGGAGAAAAATTATGGTTCGAATTAGCAAACAAGCGGAAAGACGCAGCCGATTTCCACGGAAAACACGTGCTCCCTCTAAAAAAACAGGTCCATTGAAGGACAATCTTAAAAATGGTTTTAAGGCTGTTCCTAACGCCGTAGAAGGTGAATTGGCCGGTTCAATTTTTATTCCAAAAATCAAATAAGTAAGAAAGGGTTAATTGTCATGTCAAGACATCCAAGTTACGGAAGCGGTAAAGCAGCTACTAAGAGAAATGTCCTCAAGCGTTTTGAAAGAATCGACGTCTTGAAGAAGCTCGGTCGCTGGAAAGAAGATGAAAACAAAAAAATCACCGGCCTTCCCAAAACACCAAAAATTGCATAATTAAATTCAGAATTCGGAAACTAGGGAAGGTAGAAGGTTGAATTGCTTGCGAAGCCTTGGAGTGCGGTGCTCTGCACCGCCTTCCGGCACTATTGTGGAAGCCACTGGAGTTTACAAATAGCGCCGGTGGCATTACAGCAATATTTACAGTAAGAATGGTCCTCACAATTGCGCCGGAAGGCGGTGCAGAGCACCGCACTCCAAGGCTTCGCAAGCAAAAGTCGATGTTCTACATTCTACATTCTACCTTCCTTAGTTTTCGAATTCCGAATTTTGAATTCCGAATTTTTTATGATAGTTATCATCTCTAATGAACAAAGCGACTTATCTGTAGATACTTCTCAGATCGAGAAAATTGCCACTCAGGTAGTAAAAGAAGAAGGTATTACTTCTAATGAAGTCTACATCTATCTTGTCGATACCCTCACGATCTGTCAACTTCACAAAGATTACTTTGAAGATCCCACACCCACTGATTGCATCTCTTTTCCCATGGACCTGGACGAAGGGTCTGAATATGCAGTTTTAGGTGAAGTCTTCGTCTGCCCGAAAACAGCCATCCGATATGCAAATGAGCATCAAATGGACCCCTATGAAGAAACAACCCTCTATATCGTCCATGGTCTGCTTCACCTAATGGGCTATGACGATATCCAAGACCACGACAGGCAAGAAATGCGCATGGCCGAAAAGCGCCATATGGACAAGCTCAGGAAGAGTGGGCTCATCCTAGTCTCTTAAGTCAAAATAATGAAGAACAGATTCAGGGTGTGATTAAAAGTTGTACTCTCCTAGAGCTCGTAGTGAAACGGAGGGCGACTGGTGATAACCCATAGATTCAATATAGTTTGAGTTTAATTAATTGATAATCTACACTGTTTATCAAAAAACTAAAAACTATGGTATTATTATGTCTCTATCTATTTCATTAAGCACAAATTCACTCATTCGTCCTATTTGTGATCATTTTTTCCGGATCAACCCAAGTCTGGAAAATCGGATTACTAACATCGCCAGACAGGCAATCCATTCTGAACTATCCGATCAGCAAATCGCAGATCTTAAATATGGGTTTAAGTTAGCCCACAGCCGGTCGTGGTCAGCCGGGCAAATGAAAAAGCTGTTGTCAACCCTTCCCAAAGAAACGATGAAGGAGTTTATCTTTAAATTGATGGCTGATGGCGACAGCAAAGAAATAGACTATTATTTCCAAATTTGCTTAAGTTTGTTAAACGAAAACCTTCTGCTCAATCTTTCCGGATTCAACACTGAAGAGATGGCTGCAGCAACTTTTAAGAGCAAAGCGCTCACAAAATCGACAGCCACGAATAGGGGCCTTGAAAAGGAGGCGAGGGCAATCTCAAAAGAATTTATCATTGAATCGAAGTACTTTATACATCAATTTCTGGAAGTGCTGTTGGCCATATTAGGCATCGACGACGTGACACGGCAAAAACGTAATAGGTTTAAAGATTATGGAGGTCCCTATGCTGCTATGGAAGCTCGGAGCAAGATGGATACGTATTGGAAGTTACTCACCTATCCGGCTGCAATATTTGCACTGATTTATTCTTATATTCAATATAAGTCCACCGCCCTGATCCTTACCTCTGTTGCTACTATCGCATCAATTACAGCCCTTGTGGCCTACAACCGCTATTGGAAGCCTTGTCCGATTGATTATCCCGGATTAGCAAATCTTACCGTCGATCTGCTCCGTGAAAATAATCCGATTTATCCAAGACGAGATATTTTGAAGAAGATAGAAGAGGCATTCCAGGCAAAAAAAGGGGTTATCTTAGTCGGAAAACCGGGCTCGGGAAAGTCCTGGATCGCCCGCTCTTTAGCTGAACAGATTTCATTAGGAAAGGTTTGTTCATTTATGAAAGATGCGAATGTTTTCACCTGTAATGGAACTAGACTTAAGAAGGGAGGTTATGATGTAGTCAACCTTCCTGATGTTGAAGAATGTTTTAAAAGGCATAGGAACAAAGCTGTTTTTTTCTTCGATGAATTCCATTCACTATTTAAAATTGAAGGATTGTATGGAACGGCATGTGATGATATCAAAACGTTTTGTCAGGATTTTAAATATGTGATAGGTGCGACGACCATACAAGAGTACGAAGCATATATTAAAAACCAGAGTATGATTGTCGATCGCCGATTTAAAATCATCCATGTAGACACCATGGCGGATGAGCAAATCAAAACTTTCATTTCATACTATTTGGAAAGTTCAAATACAAAAATTGCTTTTGACCCTACGGTCATCGATTATATTATCGAAAAGGCGAACGTATTTAATGCAAATACCTCTACAATCGACGCAGCCCACTCACTCTTAAATTTAGGCATCCAAAAAATGAGTTCCGTCGCCCATACCAAACTGGAAGAACAGAAAATCTGTCTCGAAGATCAACTAGGGGTGATGGAGCAACACCTCATCAACCTGGAGAACCCTCCCAATATTCATGAACTGACGGAGCTGCTTTTGGCAAAGAAAGCAGAGCTAACAGTTGCGGCAAAGGAACTTCAAGATATCAATCTCCGGACGCAACGGATGCAGAAAATGGAGTCGTATCGATTAAATCTCAAAAAGAAGAGTTACAACCTGGCACAACCGGGCGTTAATTTGATTATAGGTTCGGCACAGGCCCGTGATTGGTCTGAACTGCATGCCCGGATCAAAATTGCAGGCGAGTTCATTGCGAAGGAAAGAGAAGCCCTTGAACTGCCTCGTTGCCTCGATCAAACATTGATCGACAAGATTCTCTCGGAAAAGTAGCACTATTCCCTTTTTAATATTATTTTGTTATAGTGAGCTTAACGATTAGAAGGAGAGTTACTTGTCCCTTACTGCTTTATTCATCATCTTATTCATATTGCTGATAGGACTTTTCTGCCTGACGGCTGTCCATTCCTCTTTGCGAAGGCTCAATAAAAAAGATTCCAAAAAGCATTTAGACACCGTAGGAAAACTTTTCTTTTACAGGTACCTGCATCAGATTTTCTTCCATAGTCAGGAATATGAAGAGTTTTTCTTCGCTGCCACCTTCGCACAAAATACTGTCAGATTTTTCTATGCCGCCTTCTCTATCCTGATTTTGGTCAATATCGGGAGCATTCAATGGACCGATGAAGCCGGAACTTTAAGTGTCAATTGGCCAATGGGGATTTTAAATTTAATCGGATTCTTTTTTCTCTATTTTTTTATAGGAGATCACCTTTCACGTATCCTGTCAAGTCACTTTCCTGTCCCTGCCCTTTTCGTCTGTGCACCGATTGCATCCATCT
Organism: Chlamydiota bacterium; assembly: GCA_013287815.1. Classification (GTDB taxonomy): domain Bacteria; phylum Chlamydiota; class Chlamydiia; order Chlamydiales; family Parachlamydiaceae; genus JABDDC01. The sequence continues at coordinate 53,781 of JABDDC010000005.1, read as the reverse complement.
TTATGATCGTTATCTTCCCTTTAACATACCTCTTTTTGAAGTTTTCCCGCCTCTTTTCAAAAACAGTCTACCTGCATACCATCATCGATAATCCGGACGAGACCAAGGAAGAGTTAATAGAAATGATTGAGGAGTCTGACTTCAATCCTCAAGATCCTCATGATAAGAAACTGATCGAATCGGTCATAGAATTCAAAGACAGGATAGCGCGTGAAGTGATGGTACCCCGCATCGATGTTTTCAGTCTGGAAGCCGATACCACCATTGAAGAGGCCTCCAAAACACTCCGAAATGAAGGCTTTAGCCGCACGCCTGTCTATAAAGATACACTTGATAATATTGTCGGTGTTTTAATGTATAAGGATATCTTATCCCAGTATATGGAATACGTTTCTACAGGTGAACGTAAAAGTATTAAAGCCCCCATTTCCTCTATTTTGAAAAATGTGCTATACACTCCGGAAACAAAGAAAATCTCTCATCTATTGCAGGAATTTCGCAAGCAGCAAGTACATCTAGCCATCGTTGTCGACGAATACGGAGGTACTGAAGGGATTGTGACCATCGAAGACATCCTGGAGACCATAGTAGGAGATATCGCAGATGAATATGATGATCAGGAGACCCTTTTTATAGCTCTTCCGGATGGAGGCTGGCTGGTCGATGGCCGTATGAACATCCATGAATTGGAAGAGCAACTGAATATTAAAATCCCTCATGATGGCGATTACGATACGATCGGCGGCTTTCTCTTTCATGAAACCGGGACTGTCCCTCATAAAGGATTTGTCCTTCGCAAAGATGACTTCGAAATAGAAGTGATCCGCTCCAGCGACCGGCGGGTCGAAAAACTCAGTCTCAAGCCAATTAAGAGTTAGCCTTTCTCTCCCATTGTTCTTTAATCCCAAGTAAGCTATGCTGCAACGTACTCGGCTTCCATATAATAATAATATTTCATAAGTCATTGTTTTTAAGTTAGTTAAGTTGGAAATCTGAGACTGATCATCAATATTTAATTGAGAACAAACATGAATGAAAATCAAATCGCTATATATTTGCTGATTTTCTTTGTTGGCAATGGACTAGGTGCACTCGGTTTTTGGGTATATTATCGCTTCGCATTAGGAGGCATCAAACAGCTTTCCTCAAGCATTATTTCACGTGCAGAACAAGAATCGTCAGAATTAAAAAGAGTTGTTGAGATAACCCTAAAACAAAAACAAGTTGAGCAGCAGCGTGAACTCGAGCAGCTATGGCAGGGTGAACGAAAAAAAGTCCAACGCGAAGAAGAACGGCTTAAAGCTCGTGAAGACAAACTCGAAAGCCGCATGAATCTGGTCGAAAAGAAACTCTCCGACATTGAAAAACGCGAAGCTGTCCTCATCGGAAGAAAAGCTCAGGTCGATGATGAAAAAAAGAGTGTTGCTGAAGTTCATGCCCAACTCATTAGTCAGTTAGAGAAATCATCCGGACTTAGCAGCACTGAAGCTAAAGACATGCTCCTCAACAGGCTGACAAATGATGTCAAAACAGACGCTGCCAACCTGATCCGCCGCACCAAGAAAGAAGCTGAAGAAGAAGCAGATAAAATTGCTGCAGGGATCATTGCAACAGCTATTAACCGTCTGGCGGTCGCATGCGCCTCTGAGAATACTGTATGCACTGTCGCTATCCCCAACGAAGAGATGAAAGGACGGATCATCGGCCGCGAAGGAAGAAACATCCGTGCCCTCGAAAGAGAGACTGGAATCAACTTCATTATTGATGACACTCCGAATGCTGTTGTCCTGTCCGGATTTGATCCAGTCAGAAAGCACATCGCCAAAATGGCTTTGACAGAGCTTATACAGGATGGAAGGATCCATCCTACACGCATCGAAGAGGTGGTAGAAAAATCATCTAACAACATTCACAAGTTGATCAAACAGTATGGAGAAGATGCTGCTCTGCGCGCTGGAGCTATGAACCTTCATCCCGAGATTATCACCTTGCTTGGCAAGCTGAAATTCCGCTACAGCTATGGTCAAAACGTCCTTGAGCATTCCCTTGAAGTCTCCCACCTGATGGGACTTATGGCAGCTGAACTGGGACTTGATATCCGTGCAGCAAAAAGGATCGGACTCCTTCATGATATGGGTAAAGCGGTCACTCATGAAATAGAAGGCTCACATGCTGTTATCGGCCATGACCTAGCTTTGAAATACGGTGAAAGCAAAGACATTGCCAATGGAATCGGTTGCCACCACCATGAGATGCCTCCCCTTACCATTGAAGCTGACCTCTGCAGCGCAGCCGATGCCATTTCAGCATCACGTGTGGGAGCCCGCATCGAAGCTGTTGAGGAATATATCAAACGACTTAAAAAACTTGAAGATATTGCCTTGGAATATCCTGGAATTGAAAAAGCCTATGCTATGCAGGCCGGTAGAGAAATCCGCATCGTTGTCCTTCCAGATGAGATCGATGATGCCGGCGTTGTCAACCTTGCCCGCGACTTGACCAAACGGATCGAAAACGAACTAAGTTATCCGGGTAAAATCAAAGTAACGGTGATCCGTGAGAAAAGAGTAGTCGAGTACGCCGTTTAGTCTTTGCAGTTCCCCTTGCAAAACAATGGGAAAAAGGGCAAAATAATTTACATTAAAGATGAAAAACTAAAGGTATCTTACCCATGCGACGATCCATTTGTTATTGCGAACCTAATCTAGCCACAGCCGGCGAAGCCAAAACATGGAAATTTATTTATACTCCTTCTGTTACCCTACCAAAGGGTACTATTCTCAGATTCGATATGCAATCTCCTGGAAGAGATATTGATTGGGAAATTCCTAGTACAAATTTGAAAAAAGCTGGTGGTGTGATCTATGCAGAGATGGGCAAAGGTAAAATTCTTGAGGCTGAAGAAGTCGAAGTGCCTGAAAGCTTTACCCCCCATTTTCAATTTATCTTGCCCCTTCCATTAGAATCCGGCAAGCATTTCACTATCATCTTAGGTGCTAAGGAAGGAGATAGCAAAAAAAATCCAGGTACGATTAGAGCACAATCAGTCGCTCAACGCCGCAGGCCATTTCTCCTTTATGTGGATCCTTCTGGAAAAGGAAACTTCGATGAACATGAAATCTTTTCAATGGACATCAGAGGCGGCGAACTAGCCAATATACGGATCCTAACACCCTCTTTTGTCGTCAAAAACAAACGTTTTGATGTCATTGTCCGCTTTGAGGATCAATACGGCAACTTGACCAACAACGCCCCAGACGATACCTTGATCGAGTTATCTCACGAACATCTGAGGGAAAACCTCAACTGGAAGCTTTTCGTCCCTGAAACTGGATTCATCTCTCTACCCAACCTCTATTTCAATGATGATGGTGTCTATACCATCTTGCTGCGTAATAAGACGACTAAGCAGGTATTCCGCTCTTCTCCTATCCAATGTTTTTCCGAAAACAGTAAACATCTCTTCTGGGGACTTCTCCATGGTGAATCCGATAGGTACGATTCTGCTGAAAATATCGAAAACTGCATGCGATACTTCCGCGATGACCGTGCATTCAACTTCTACGGCCCATCACCTCTGGAAAGCATCGAAGAGACTCCAAATGAAACATGGAAACAGATTTCACAAACAGTATCAGAATTTAACGAAGAAGACCGCTTCACTACCCTTCTCGGGTTCCAGTGGCAAGGTGTCAATAAAAGCGAAGGATTGCGACTTCTCGTATATACCAAAGACAATAAACCGATCCTACGCAAAAAAGATCTTAAAAACAGCACTCTAAAAAAGCTTTACAAAAGTTTTTCTCCAAAAGAAATCATCTCCATTCCATCCTTTACGATGGCCAAAGGGAGAACTTACGACTTCTCTGATTTCGATCCCGACTTCGAAAGAGTAGTCGAAATCTACAATGCCTGGGGAAGTAGTGAAAGAACTAAAAAAGAAGGCAACACCCTTCCAATCGACTGCAAAAGCAAATCAGGCGTTCAAGAAGCCATCGAAGGATCTATCCAGAAAGCTCTTCTGTCCAACTGCCGCTTCGGATTTGTCGCGGGTGGACTCGATGACCGCGGCGCCTTTGGTAACCTTTTTGAAAGCGATCAGGTTCAGTATACCCCCGGACTCACTGCCATCATCTCACCAACACATACACGTGAAGCCCTAGCTGAAGCGCTCTATCAACGCTCATGCTATGCCACAACCGGTGAAAGAATCATTCTCGGACTTTACATGGCGAACGTCCCGATGGGTAAAGAGACTAGCACAGCAGAAAAACCAGGATTGACAGTCAATAGGCACCTGTCAGGCTATGTCGCCGGAACTCACAAACTGAAAACCATTGAGATCATCCGTAATGGAAAAACAATCAAAACTTTCGAACCTGAAGACTATCACTTCAAATTCGAATACGATGATCTTACATCACTTGAGAAAGTCTGCATCGACGCCAAAGACAAAAAACCCCCGTTTGTCTATTACTACATCAGAGTCACGCAAGAAGATGGGCATATGGCCTGGAGCTCTCCGATTTGGGTAGATTATATCCCCCTTTCAGCCTTGCCTAAGCCCAAGAAGGCCGCACCAAAGCCAGTTCCTAAAAAGGAAATCGTTGAAGCTTTTGAAGAAGAAGAAGAGGAAGATGACTTCGATGACTACGAAGAGTAAAATCTAGAGTCAAATTACTTTTTCTGTAAACGAATAAACTGGTAGAGGTCGGGATCATAGTATGTAATAGTACCTGACTCAATTTCATAGTACCAGCCATGGAGCTGCAAATCCCCTTTTTTCACTGCTGATTTTATGAAAGGATATGACATCAGGTGATCCAACTGGTAGATGACTGAAAGCTGTTCTGTGATAGCATAAAGTTCTTCTTTAAGGATATCCGATTTAGAAGTTAGCAAAGCGATCTTCTTCGCACTTTCTCCCCACTTAAGCCATCTTTTTAAAATATTTAGATTATTAAGATCTTTGTAAAGACCTTGAATGGCCCCGCAATGTGAATGTCCACAAACAATGATATGCTTAATCTTAAGAACTTCAATGGCATACTGAATAGTCGCAGAAACACCGTTATCTTCATCTTCTTCATATGTCGGTACAAAATTTCCTGCGGTTCTGATGACAAATAAGTCACCCGGCTTAGTCCCCAGGATTAAATCTGGCACTATGCGTGAGTCACTGCAACCGATAAATAAAGCATTAGGATTCTGTCCTTCGTTAACCAGTCTGATAAATTCTTTCTCATGTTGTTTAAAATAAAGGTCTTTAAATTCCTGATGTCCCTTTGCATAATTAAGGGTTATACCTAATGAAGACTGCGCAACATTATCCTGCGCATAAATATAAGACGTCAATACACACAAAATTGCAAATAAATATTTTGATAATCTCATATAAACCTCTATTTTATTTTCATCAGTATAAATAAATCTTTGTTATTGTCTATCAAATTGCAATTCGAAGTACCCATAGGGGTGTAATTATTATGCTGACGTAGGCATAATAATTAAAAGTGTAGGTTTTAATTGCACCCATTGCACATTATCAAAGCCGAATCTCATTGCAGGATAGTCATTTTTTTGCTATGTTAACATCATCTTTATAATCCTAGAAACGGCGATTGGAAGGGGATGGCAGATGCAGTCTTTTGATTCAGAACGTGTTGAGATGAAGGTGACCTTACCCGTTTGGATATATCCCCTTCATCTCAATGCGTTATGAACCAAAATCTTGCGTCTGGCTCCCCTTTCGAATCGACGTATCTAGGATAATGTGTCTTAATATTTTTTATTACAGGAGACGCGTGTGTCAAATTTATATCTAACCCTTATCGTTACCTTTCTTCTTATTGTGATCGGTATCGCTTGTTTAGCTGCCGGCTGGCTTATTACAGGAAGAAAATCCAGATATGACAAATATAGAGAACAAATCAAAAAAACTACCGAAGAAATGGAAGCCCCAACTAGACCTGTAGCCCCAAAATTTATTGATGAACAACAAGATATTATTGCTGAGGAGGATTCCAATAAGGAGTCTAAATAAATGAAAATCTACAATAAGAACCGTCCTCATACTATCAAGGCAATGTTCAATAGCATCGCTCAAAAGTATGATAGAACCAACGATGTCATGTCCTTTTATCTCCATCGCCACTGGAACCATGAACTGGTAAGGCGGGTCCAACACGACCAAACACCTCATACTATCATGGATTTATGCTCTGGCACCGGCGACATCGCCTTCAACTACCTTAAATACGCCTCTGTCCCTTGTGAAGCTTACCTTGTCGACTTCTCTCCGGAGATGCTTTCCTGTGCCCAGCAGAAAGCTTCAATTCTTCCACTACATAAGCATAAAATCGAATACGTCGTAGCCGATGTCCAGCGACTTCCTTTTGAAAATCAGACCATGGATTGCGCTACGATGGCATACGGGATCAGGAATGTTCATCATCCTTTCCAATGCATCCAAGAAGTATATCGAGTTTTGAAGCCGGGCGGATGCTTTGGGATTTTGGAACTAACACGGCCTCAAAACCGTCTACTCCGTTTTGGACATAAGCTTTACTTAAGGACTCTTTTGCCGATATTGGGAAGATGGGTTACCAAAAATGAGGACGCTTACCACTATTTGAGGCAGAGCATCCATACCTTTATTCCACCCAAGGCCCTAGAAGATGATCTGAAGAAAGCGGGATTCATCAAGACGGGCAGCTATTCGTTGGCAGGTGGAATTGCGACGATAATAACCGGCTATAAACCGATCAACTACAGCTAACAGATGAATGATGAAGTTTATATTCCTTTTCATTGGGGAGACAGTGCGGGCATCATGTTCTTTGCCAATGCCTTTATGATGGCCCATGACGCGTTTGAAAAATATCTTGTTAAAGAACTAGGCATGGGTTGGGATGAATGGTTCCAAAATAGTGATTGGATTGTCCCCATCAAGCAAACAGAAGCCAATTATCTGTCCCCTATCAGACTAGGAAAGAATTGCATCATTGAACTAGAAATCGAAGGTGTCAGGAACAGTTCCTTTACGGTCCATTATAGGATTAATCAGGATCAGGTTGAGTGCTGTCAGTTGAAAACTGTCCATGTTTTTTGTGATAAGAAGTCGGGGAAAAAGATGGGCATTCCAGAGAAAATCAAGACCGTATTAAACACTGTTCGAGATAAGGAGCAGACAGGATGGAAAGGGATAATAAGGATGGATAGGATTTAGAGCAGACAGGATGGAAAGGGATAATAAGGATGGATAGGATTTAGAGCAGACAGGATGGAAAGGGATAATAAGGATGGATAGGATTTAGAGCAGACAGGATGGAAAGGGATAATAAGGATGGATAGGATTTAGAGCAGACAGGATGGAAAGGGATAATAAGGATGGATAGGATTTAGAGCAGACGGAAAATATTTTTTCTTACAAGAATTACTTTCGTAGTTCGAAAACCTGTATATGGATTTACAAGTTTTTACATACACGATAATCTTTAAAAAACTTTAATTTAAAAATTGGGTTTTTTATCCTTTATATCCTAAATATCCTTACTATCCTGTCTGCTCTTTTATCTTATCCATCCTAAATATCCTTACTATCCTGTCTGCTCTTTTATCCTATCCATCCTAAACATCCTTACTATCCTGTCTGCTCTTTTATCTTATCCATCCTAAATATCCTTACTATCCTGTCTGCTCTTTTATCTTATCCATCCTAAATATCCTTACTATCCTGTCTGCTCTTTTATCCTATCCATCCTATCCATCCTAAACATCCTTACTATCCTGCCTGCTCTAAAATTTTCACACATCTCTAACAATCTTCAACAAATCAGCTCTCACAATCTTTCCCAGATGATTTCTTGGAATCTCGTCCACAAAATGGTAATGTCTGATTCGCTCGAAAGGCAGCACAGTATTGTTAAACTGCTCCAGAATGGGCTTCACATCTTTTTCTTTTCCTTCAACGACCAGGTGTACTACGAACCCAAGACGTTCATCGGGAAAGGCAACCAAAGTCATCATTTCTTTGAATCCTGCTTTCAGTCTAATATTATGCAGAGTTGATTCCAACCTATCCATGTCGACATTTTCGCCGCCTATTTTGATGATAGAATCGACCCGTCCTTGTATTTCAAGATATCCATCTTGGTAGGATCCACGGTCCTCGCTGACAAACCACCCATCGATTTTAGGGTCCCACAATTGAACACTATCATCTTTCAAGATAGCGTAGAGGCTTAAAATAGATTCTCCGGAGAAGGCTAACTTCCCTTCTATGTTATTGGCCTTCAGGTGAGATAATATTTTTAATTTGGGAATTTCTTTCTTATTCCAGGATCCTATTTCGGCTGTCGCTACCTGCGAAGCACATTCTGTTAATCCATAACTTGGGAGGATCTTCCATCCGAGTCTGATAGCATGTTGGTATAATTCCGGGTCAACCCGCCCTCCACCAATGATTACAGCGCGTAGACTTTTGGGAGATATTAATTCTTCGTGAACTAAGTCATAAAGCTGAGTTGGAACCAGCGCTGTCAAGGTCCCTTGATGATGATCGATATAGTCGACAAAGCGAGCAGCGTTCCATTTGCCAGGATTGCCCTGGTTATAGTCTAAAACACTTGCACCGCTAAGGTAGGCCCTTGCGTAGATTCCCATTCCCCCTACATGAAAGTCTGGAAGGATCTGGATCCATTTATCCTTTTCATTGCTGTTAAGATGTTCATTAACGGCCATAGCAGACGACAAAATGGCGGGTTTGGACAGTCCCACCCATTTAACGGCAGAGAACCCTGATGTCGACAGCCAGATATGTCCTGGCCAATCTGCCGCTGCTTGTAAAATCTTTTCGAATTTATCTTTTTCTTCTTGTGAATAGCGTGGATTAATCATGATGGACGAATCAGGACCATCCCAGTCATAAGTTACAGCGTTTTCCATTGCAATTTAGCCAGTTCTGATTCAAATCCGAAGCCATGGCCATCTGGTACCTTAAACGCAGGTCCAAGATCAGCCAGCTTTTGACTGAATGGGTTTGGGACATATGTATGATGGGATAAAAGTCCGTGTACTTCGGTTGCATGTGGATCGATGAGAGAGGCGGCATAAGCAGCAGTAAGCTGTCCGAAAGGGTGATCGAGATAAGAAGTAACAACTTTTCTTTGCCCAGTCCAATTTTTCCACTCAGACTCTGCCTGAATCGCCGGCTTTATCACAATCACTTCCGCAGCGTAGGGAAAATGAACAGCAAGTGCTGCTTGCCTGTCACAAGCCAAAAACCAACCCTCATTCTGAATTTTTTCCCATTGCTTTTCATTGAATTGAAAAGGGAAAGGATCCTCAATAAAATCTATGGATGGTTTTAATACCTCAATTTTAGTGATATAACTACGAAATTGATCATAAGAGAGCATTTCATTGAAATCCAATCGGAGCTTTAATTGTGAATTGCTAAATAGCTTGTTAAGGATAGCGATTTCTTTATCAACTTGCCTTCCAACTTTAAATTTTATATGTGTATATCCGTAAGCTTGAATACGTTTTACATCTGATTCACACCATTCAAGAAAATCTGAAGCGAGATAATGGCTTTTAGGAATATTTTTATCCGATAATAATTCAATTTTGTCTTTTCTTGCCTGAGCATCAATCCTTGCAAAATGGAGTGAACATCTAGCTAAATTAGTCGGCCCCTTCATCTTGAGACGATTAAGCTGTTCATTTAAATGATGATCGCCAAGTTCAGACCATGGATGGCAATCGGCATAGCCAATCGACTCATCTTCAAATTCAACTCGCAAAAGAGCTCCTTCGCGTTTATGACGATTCTGCAATTCATAGATATGATAATCTACCTTAAACTTCAAAGCAAATACCCTATTACTAATAGTATTCCGAAAGATAGCATATGCAAGACACTGAAGCCAAGGAATGTGTTATATTGAGGGCTGGGCTCTGTGTTATTAATCAATCTCACATTCCTGATTGCCATTGCAAGGGAGATCAAAGGCAATAGAGTCATTAATGGATACCCTTGTTCAATCCAGTAAAAGCCGATAAGATAAGGAAGCAATATGAAAAGGGCGATTTCAATCCTAGCAGCCCGTTTGCCAAATCTCACTGCCAATGTTTTTTTGTTTGATGTAGCGTCGCTGCTAATATCACGCAAATTATTGATGGCGATAGGGGCGCAGGCGAGCAATCCTAGCTGAATCCCTGCTACAAGGCTATAGGGTCCTACAAATCCGGTCTGAAGAAAATAGACAGCCGAAGTGCTGACCAATCCATAGAAGATGAAGACAAAGAGCTCGCCCATACCATGATAGGCTAGGGGCCAGGGGCCGCCGGTATAAATATAACCGCAGCAGATGGAAACGATGATGATTCCAAGAAGAGGAAATCCGCCATGCATTATAAGAGGGATGCCGAAAAGAAAGGCTAGGGCAAAACAGAAAAAACCACCCTGTAAAACTTGCTTCATCGACAGGAGGCCTGATTGTGTAATCCTCTTAGGCCCAATCCTGGAATCCGTGTCGACCCCTTTTTTGAAATCGAGCGCATCATTGACCAGGTTAGTTCCAATCTGAATAAAGATGGAAAATAACAATGCTAAAACAGCGATGGCCCAATCGATCTGATCAACTACTCCATGGGCAATCACAGTACCGACCATGATAGGAATAAATGATATTGGCAAAGTTTTAGGCCTGGCTGCCAGCAGCCAGGGTTTTAAATCAGCGCCTAGTGATTGCGTAAAGGATCTCATCTTATTCCTCCGATTACGGTAAACGTGGAAACTGTTTAAAATTAGGTGGACGCTTTTCCAAAAAGGCTTTTTTACCTTCTTGTGCTTCTTCGGTCATATAGTAAAGCATGGTAGCGTTTCCTGCCATATCCAGCAAGCCTACTTGACCATCGCAATCGGCATTCATGCATGCCTTGACACAGCGCAAAGCCAATGGAGAATGCTGCAGCATCTCTCGGCACCATTTGATTGTTTCTTCTTCCAGTTTATCTAAAGGAACAACACAGTTGACAAGTCCCATGTCCAAAGCTTCTTTAGCACTGTACTGACGGCAAAGAAACCAGATTTCGCGAGCTTTCTTTTGTCCAACGATTCGTGCTAGATAACTACTGCCCAGTCCACCATCAAACGACCCGACCTTGGGACCTACCTGACCAAACCTTGCATTGTCGGCTGCAATGGTGAGGTCGCATACCACATGCAGAACATGTCCGCCGCCAATAGCATAGCCAGCCACCATAGCAACGACAGGCTTTGGCAGTGAACGGATCTGTTTCTGCAAGTCGAGTACATTCAAGCGGGGAACTCCATCTTTCCCCACATAACCTTCTTGGCCTCGAACACGCTGATCACCGCCGGAACAAAATGCCAGATTCCCTGCACCCGTTAAAATGATCACTCCGATATCGGGATCATTGCGGCAGATATTGAACGCGTCTTCCATTTCGATGATCGTTTCGGGACGAAACGCATTGCGTACTTCAGGACGATTGATGGTAATCTTGCCGATCCCATCTTCGGTTTTTTCTAAAAGTATATCTTCGTATGTTTTGATCTCAGCCCAGAGATCTGTAGATGTAGGCATAACTGTTCCTTTGTTTATAAACTGTGACTAATCAATTGCCGGGGTGAATTGGCTCAAGTCATAAATGCCAAGAACCATCTCGATGGCTGCCACATCATCGATTAGTCTTCCGAATCCACCTTCACCGATCAAGTTTTCTTCATGCTCTTCTACAAGATGACTTAAGTTTTTGTAGTCTTCGTCAGTAATGAGAGTACGGAAACGAGGCAAAATGACTGTTCCTTCACGTGATTCATGCGGACGGAACATCACGACATACCAATTCAGATGTATAGCTAGAGCTTCGCGAATCACATCACTTTGGATAGCATCGTTCGTGGAATTTTGCAAAATAAAATCTGTCAGCTGACGTCCTATCAGGTGTTGCTGTCTTAATACTTGGACCAGATCAAAGTATTCCCCTTCTTCTTCCAAAAGAGGAAAGATGTAGGTCTCTTCCATAATCTCATGGTGATTTTCCAGGAGGGTCCTGATGATATTAGCAGCTTTGTTGAGCTGATTGACATCATCCGATCCTTCGGTTCTGTTGACCAGGCGTTTTGCCATTTCTTCATAGACGAGCAGAATTCTGTTTAAGAGCCCATGCTCTTGCATCAAATCCTCATTCACAGTCACATCTTCTTCTGAATGGGAACTTCTCTCATATTCAAAATCATCATCGAAATCGATATCGATATCGGCAGACAAAATCAACGGAGACATCATTAAAGTAAATATCAAATATTTTAGTCTTTTCTTCATTTCTCACCTCTAATTATTAATTTTCAAGAGCTCAACGATAATCCATTATCGATTACCTGTCAAATCTCGTAATCGACCACTCTACCCCTTCCACCACTCGAGCCTCTTTCTTGCACCCAAACGGGACCTCTGGGATCTCGTACCTGCTCCGAATCTCAGCGAAGCTGGAACATAATACCTTCATTTTTTATGGAAACTGGAAAAGCACTTGTTGGGGATGGGACCAGGGGATGCGATGATAGGCATTGGGGATGACTACGACTTTAGAAGAGGGGTTTTTGAAGGAGAGTTCGTCCTTTAATTTGACATAGCGCAAGTCTTTTTCGCCGACGATCCAGGTGATAGGCATAGGAAGCTGGCTGATTTGCTCGCGTAAGTCAGACTGCACCCCTTGCGATGCAAAGAGCATGGTGTGAGCCAGCTGCTCGCGCTGAAAATCTTTTTCATCCCTATTAAAATGGAACGTCTCATTTTTGAATACCGGCTGCTGGCTCCAGTCGTGCATTAATGTTTGCCAATCTTCAGTCAGAAAACGTTGCGCCCAAATCTGGTCATTTGCAAAGCGGCGTTTTCTTTCAACTTCTTCACCTATACCGGGATGACCGGAAACAATGATCGCGCTTGTCCAAAGGGAATGATCATTGATTAAAGCATAAAGTCCAAGCCGCCCACCCATGGAATAGCCAAGCAATGTATTGTTCTCATTTTTCTGCTGGCGAATGTAATGATTAAACTGACTCCCCCATTCTTCAAGTGAATGGCATTGGAATCGATTGTGATCGACAGACACTAATGAATCAATTTGCAAGTGATCCCAGTCAGATGGAAGTCCAAGGAATCCTGAAAGCGCCCATATAGTCATAATTGTTTACCTTATGTGTTAAGAAATTGGTTGCTGAATTATCCGGAACAAGCTCTATGATCCTGCCTCCTTTGCAAGGCGTGATTTTTTCCGGAACAGACGTCCATCTTTCATATTGCCAATTCCACATGCGTGCCAGCGGCTCGAAATTCAAATTATGACGAGACAGGAACGACTCATGAGAATACATATTGGCAAATATTTGCCCGCCAGAATTGTTGACGATGACAATGTTGGCTGAGATATCCGTCAACTGATCAAAAATCCAGGGTCCTGTCATATCATATAAAGCTGTTAGATCGCCGATGATCGCCCAGTTGTCCCGGTCTGGTTGACAACTTCCCAAAAAGGTAGATATCTGTCCATCGATCCCGTTGACCCCCCTCACTGCATCAACTTCATAATCTCTTGATTGGAACGTTGCAGCAGAATCCCATTCCCTGACCGGTAAGCTATTTCCTAAAAAGATATAGCTTCCTCTTGGGATGATTTTAGACAGCTGATGGACTTGGCTAGCTTCTGCTTGTGGAATCTCTTTGTAGAGTTGTTGCAAACACTTTTGAAAAAGGAGGTCCGATTGCTGCCAATCTGTAAATCGATACCCCTTTTTGGGTAACGATTGCGCCCAAGAAAAAAAATCTTCAAGCTCACAGTGGTGAATATCGCCGTGACTCAATCCGGAAAATGGGAGATGGCTCACAGAAAAAACCTGCACATAGCTAGCCTTATCTTCCAGATCGCGCCATAGACGTCCAGTCGGAATGCTTCCAATTCTTAGGATGCCATCAATCTGGTAATGGTGATTCGCCGATCTATTCCAAACTTTATCGATGCTAGAGATACGGAGATTTCCGAGCCTCTCCTCTTCTCGGAGTCCTGAAAAGCCCTCCAGATAGAGAGGCGCGCCTAAGTGAAGTAAAAATTCAATCGCAGAATTTCTTTGACTTTCAGGCAGGCTGCCAAGGACAACAAATGGATTCTTCGTGGAACTGATAAATTTGAGAAAGGCATCTTTAGACTCTTCACGCAAGATCGCCTTGCAAGGTGCAAAGGTTCCCGATGTCATATGATCGATGCGACTACATTTGGCTTCAAAATCAGATGGCTCTTCCAGGCAGACATTTAGATGCGCCGGCGCCGTCCCAGCCCATTTCTGAAGGCAACATTTTTCCTTTAAGGCCAGATCTTGTTCATACTGGACATAATAGCTATACAATCCGACTTGTTCAGCCGTCTGAGGCGCCCCACTCCCTCTATAACGGCGAGGCCGGTCGGCGGTGATCAACAGAAGTGGTATTCCCCAATAATGGGCAGTCATGACAGCGGGAAGGGCTTCCGCTGCTGCCGTTCCCGAAGTCGTCACAAGGGCAACTGGACACCCTGTGGCCTTGGCTCTACCTAATGCAAAAAAAGCTGCTGAACGCTCTTCGCTCCAGTAATAGGTCTTGATTTCCGGTGTATTGGCCAAGGCGTAGACCAATGAGGCATTGCGCGATGCCGATGCGACGCAAAACTCCTTGACCCCCTTTCTGATAGCCTCTTCAAGGACTTGTTGAGCCAACAAATTATTAATATTAGTCGTTAAGGTAGGTGATGTGACAGTGATATTACTCATAATGCAAGCAATTCCTTTATAGCAGTGACCTTCAATTCTATCTCATTCCATTCTTCTTCATATTGGCTTTCTTTAATTACACCACAACCGGCTCCAATCCTCATCCCCTCTCTATTCCATTGAACTTGCCTGATGGCAACATGGCAGTAAGCATTGCCTTTATAGATTATACCAACAGGAGCGCCAAAGTAATCGCGTTGGACCTGAGTCTGATAATCCTGGAGCCACACCATTCCTTGTTCCTTAGGAAATGCGCCAAGGGCTGGAGTCGGATGAAGAGTCGACACAAGAGCAGAAAAATTAAAGGGCTCTTCCAAATGTACCTGTATCGGAGTTTTCAGATGGGAAAACCGAGACAATTGCAACATTTCCACTGGACTGCATTTGACAGTTCCGTATGGTTTTAGTGCATCCTCAATATAGTCGACAACAATCTGATGTTCGTGGATTGTTTTTTGATCGACCAGATTGCAATTAGTAGGAAGTGTCCCGGCAACAGCCATTGTCTCGACTGTTGAAGATACGTTTTGATGTGTAAATAGAGTTTCAGGAGTAACACCGATGATCCCCAATATTTCATCCCAATGGCCATAAAGTATCCCGGGAAATTTTTGGATATTTTTAAGTCCGTTCAAAAGACAGTTTTTAAGCCTTGAAGACGTCATCATATCTTTAGAGTATGAAAAGATATAAGGAACAGCTTTTTTCAAAATCTTTTTATCGAAGGACTTCTGTAAACGGTCGAATGATTTTTCGAAAACTTGCTTGTGGCCTATCTGCCAGTTCGCTTTTGGATGTAATTCATTAACTAGAAGAACAAGCAGATCATCAATTGTCAATTCTTCCCAATGTGGATATTGGATCCAGGGCTTAGCAGCCTTCAAAAAGAAATCGATAAAATAATAGGCAGGTATATTCCGATCCAGTTCATTCTCACCAGTAAATCGTTTTGGCTTACCCCATGCTAAAATTACCGACTGCCCACCAAGGCTGAATACCGCGCCACTCTTTAAAAATTCATCTAAACAAAACATTATTTATTCCCTAAAGCGTCCCATTGTGCAGATTAATGTCAGAAAAATCAAACGGAATCTGAACAAGATGGGAAGCGGATAGGATGGTTTGGATATTTATGATATAAAGGATATATAGCGATAGTATGGTTAGGGACTGGGAAAAAATAAGTTAAGATTGTAGGCTTCGCAGTATAACTTCTTTCAACCGTCAGTTTCCTGAACGAAGTGTTGTAAGGACATGAGCTCGTCGAAGGTGGAAGTGCGGGCCATGTAATAATAATCGCCCATGGTGGCCTTATTAAGAGGAACAGTTTTTTCGTGATGAACGATCATATGGCCCCATTTTTCAAGGATCTCATCATGAGAATGGACATAATGATTTTTGTATCTGCGTATCACAGTGATGCAATGATACTTTCTCTCATAACTGAATGGTTGATTAACCCCGGCGACGATCTTGGCCCATTCCATATATAAGTCAATATCACAAGCATAGTTGCACATGTCGACGACACCACCACCCGGAGCACGAATATTCACCTCAATGGGGACAATTTTACCGTCGCTATGCCTTCTGAAGTACTCAAGATGAAAGAAGCTTTCCTTTACAGAGAAGGCCTTCACAGTTTTTCTTCCAATTGTTTCTAAATCTGTCGGAATATCCCTCAAAGAATAGAAATAATAATCTAACTGATGATTGACGACTTCGGCAATCCCTGCACTGCATATATGGACAGTATAGAATACAATTTTTCCATCTCGATCAACCAAACCGTCGAATGAGACAAGGCTCCCTTCGATAAATTCTTCCATGAGATAATCTTGCTTCGGAGATCGGAAAAATGTTCTTAGCTCTTCGTCATTTCTGATTTTTTGACATCCGCTTCCACCAACACCAATATCTGGTTTGACCATCACAGGATAGCCGATTTCTTTTGCCAATTGTAGAGCCGATTCCAGATTGGGAACCAGTCTTCCTTTGGCAGCCGAAAGACCTGCAGCCAGGTAAATCTTTTTCATCTCTGATTTTTTTTTGATACTTTGGATTTGATCGTTTTTCATCCCTGGAATATTATACTTTGATCGTAACTCGGCTTGGACTTGCAGCCAATGTTCATTATTGGACTCTACCCGGTCAATTATTCCGTAACTTTGAATAAAATGATCAAAGGCCTGCGTCAACTCTTGAGTATTGTTGAGATCACTGACCTTATAATAACCCTTCAAACTGCAATTAAGTTCTGACTGGTCTACATGGTCTATAGCAAGCACATTCACGCCCAAATCATGCAAACGGTTGCAGAACCTTGTGTGATTGAATGGAAAATGTGGAGATAATATGATAACATTCATAGGTTTACTCCTCTATCTGTCTCATATCAGATCTGGAAAATTTGTTCTAGAACAATATTCTTGACAAACAAGATGAAGGTCATATTATAGATAAAAACATAAGGAGAAAGTTATGAAAAAAATTTTAACATTTATTCTTTTTGCCATCGGCTTACAATTTAATGCCGTATGCGCGCATAATAACCATCATCAAACAATCCAGGATTATTCCCAATGGATTAATAGCTTGCCCGGCACCTACAACGTGGCGCAAGGCAATGCTTATTTAATGCTAAATAGTGAATGCCCTCTCTACGTCTCTATTTTTGGAAGTTGTTTTGGACAGAACCCAGCAGCCCCCTATATCATTCCGCAGCCGCCCATTGAAAATTCTTATGTTGATCCCTATTACGCAGTACCTTTGAATACACCTGGACCTGACGGTACTACTAATATTATATACAGGTTGAGTGATCAAGACGCTTTGGTGACAATCGTCTCCTATCCACCGGAAGCTGCATTTTTTGGTTATGTAAGTTACGTATTTACCAGGGAGGCAAGTTATTACGACAACGTACCGGCCCCTCACGCCCGTACCGTATCTCCCGATCCGAGCCGCTATGAAATTTTTGGCAGCATTGGGAATGATGTTAATAATGTGATAGTGAGAAATCAGATTGGTTTCATCCCTTGGGGAAGATCTGTTGTTGTTTATATTACTACTTCGAATGAACTACTGGCAGAAGCCTTGATCCACAATGCTAAAAAACAAGGGATCAATCCCGATTCAATATTCATTGAAAAAATTGGTTCAAATGTCATCACCGGTAACGATAGCTCTGCAGATGATATGTCTACCTTAATGAGATATGCCGTTCCAAGATCCCAAACTAATGCCAATACATGGACTGATAACCTAAGCGAAAATGTATTGGTCTATAAGGTGACCAATCCTACTATTGAGGTTTCCAGGTATGGTGCAAATCAATATACCCCTCATCAAATTAATAATGCAGAAAATACAAAACCAATAAAAAAAGCCTTACATCAGCTGGCTAGATTGTTAGGGAAGTATTTAGAGAAAGTGCAATCATCACCATCAAGCTTCAGGCCCGCCATCCCAACGACTGAAGATAATAGTGAAGGTATTCCTTACAAGGGATTGGTAGGTTCATACGCTATAGAGTATGGTGTTTTAGCGGCAGGAGATGATCAGGACACTAGCACATATGCAATAGCTTTAATGACTAATTTAGGTGCAACCGAAACTGCATTTATTGTAGGAGTAAACCATAACGTTGCAGGATTGAATAATACACATTATGTGTCGATTGATATTTATAATACAGACGTTGGAGAAGGGATAGCAAGCACCTCTCAAACCAATATCAAGGCAACTGGATTTGACAGCGGCAACCTTAACGGTTCTGCCCAGGCAGTCTTGATGGCCCTTGGAATCAAAATCCCTAAAAGATTCAAAGAGCTACGCGAAAACATATTTAAATTATATGTATCTGCTTTGACAAGAGATGTCAATAATCCTGCCACAGCAGCCATCAACAAATATTGTATCAACCTAAATGGGACAACGCTTCTTCCGGAAGGCGCCCCTCTCAGCATAGCTGAACGCTCCTATATCGTGCCTGGAACGACAACCGGAGGCAACGTCAACGAAATGCTTTATCCCCTGATAGTAGCAGCCGCAGATGACTTTGGAGGTTTGTATGATGTCATTAATTAGTTCTAGTATTTTCCGCCATGTTGCAACGCCGTTAATAGGACTTAGAGCCCTAACTGGGATTGGAAACTGTACTAACCTATCAAGATTGTTACCCTGGCGATCTTATACTACCAATACCGATACAAGTTTTTCAGAGCATAGGCTTCGTATCTCCATCGGAAAAATCATGAACAGTCCACTAATGAATTAGAGATCTATGCCGTCGAAACAGCAAGAAAAGATGAAGTTAGGAATAGGATAGCAGAAATCATTTGCACATTTTTCAAAGTTACAGAAAAAGAAAGTCAAGTCGTCATTGAAACTGCTTTTTCTGAAAGAATCAAACGTGTGGGTAACTATACAAATTAAGGGAAGGCTGGACCCAATCGGAACTTGGAGAAAAA
Source organism: Chlamydiota bacterium (assembly GCA_013287815.1). Classification (GTDB taxonomy): domain Bacteria; phylum Chlamydiota; class Chlamydiia; order Chlamydiales; family Parachlamydiaceae; genus JABDDC01. The sequence goes on along the minus strand of JABDDC010000005.1, from coordinate 34,476 downwards.
ATTGGTGTGAGTCAAGCAAATCTATCTAAAATTGAACATGGGCAAAGATCTATCGGAAAAAACCTTGCTAAAAAATTAGCGGGCGTTTTTAAAACTGATTATAGGTTATTTTTGTAATTGTTCAAATCATCCTCAGTTTGAGAAACAAGTTTTCCAGACAAATTTGGAGGGAGGTAGAACGCTGGAGCGACAGCTGCGCTTCGCCGATGGCTTTCTGGACTTCGTCTAGGGGTAAGGTGTTACCCCGCTGCGCTGCCTGTTCGAGGGCGGTGTGGTAATCGCGATTGATCACAAGGTTCTTTGGGATGCCTAATCTAACGGCTTCTAAATCGCGGTACCAGGATAAAATATGTTCGAATAGGGCGTTAGCTTCGTTGACAAAGGCAATGGAAGTGATGCCGTCCAGTTCTTTTTCGAGGGCTTGCTGTTGAGTTGCTGTCAGGTATTCTGTAGGCACTTTGTAAAGCTCTTCTTTGGCGGACTCTTCGGCATTCTTTCGGGCTGTTTCAACTTGTTCTGCTATTCTCTCTGCCATGGCGAGAAGTTCTTTATAGGTACCGATGCGTCCTTGCGACAAAGTGTCCAAGATGGTTGTGCGCTGCGATCCGCTTTTCTGCAAGGCAATATGGACAGCACGTCCAATGGATCCGTGAGCCAGCTCTGCTGCATTCTTGGCTAGGTTCGGGTCAGTCTGATAACGCAAAGTGAGATAATCCTCGATTTCCTTTTCAGTTAGCGTCTGAAACTGCAAAACGCGACAACGTGAAATAATCGTGGGGATAATGGCAGATGGTTTATGGCTTAATAAAATGATCAAAGTATTTGGCGGCGGCTCTTCAAAAGTTTTCAGGAGTGCGTTGGCACTGTAGCTTAGCATCCTGTCGGCGTCATGAATGATAAATACCTTCCATGATGATTCATAGGGAGGCATATGAACCTCATCGCAAAGTTGCCTTAGCGATTGTATACTGTGGAGACCCAATTTCCCTTCGGGGCGATAGACGTGAATATCGGGGTGGGTCCCCTTTTGGATTTTGTCTTCATGCAGTCCATCATCACCGCAAATAAGCCTGGCAGCCAGCACTTGGGCGAATTGGCTTTTGCCGATACCGTCCGGTCCGGCAAACAGGAGCGAGTTAGCGACAGCCCTTTTCTGGAGCATCTTTTCCAGATAGTTCTTAATATCCTTATTGCCAATCAGCTGTGTAAATTTTGTTGGGATCATCTTTATCTTCGTATTCTGAATTATTTTTTGGCGGGTAACAAAATAAGCTCGTCAATGGCACGCATAGCCTCCTTGTAGACCGTTTCCCTGGATTTGCTGGCATCGATGCAATAGATTCGGAAGGGTTCTTTTCTGGCGAGAGCGCGGAACGCTCCGAGGACACGTTCGTGAAACTCGATTTTTTCCGATTCAATCCGGTCGAATTTGCCGGAGACGGCGTGCTCCTTGTCTAGTTTCTGCGAGCGGAGTAAACCTTCTTTAGGATCGACATCAAGAAAAAGGGTCAACTGCGGTTCGATATTGCTGCAGACCATCTGGCATAAACGCTGCACATACTTGGTGTCCAAATTCCGTGCTGCACCCTGATAAGCAATAGTAGAGTCGTTGAAACGGTCGCATAAGACAACTTTCCCCACCTCCAGGGAAGGGCGGATCAATTCCTCAATATGCTGTGAACGTGCTGCAAGAAATAAAAGGAGCTCTGCCTGGCTGCCGATCGTATGGTCGGCAGCAGGACTCAACAGCAAATTGCGGATGGCCTCTCCCAACCTGGTCCCACCAGGCTCCCTGGTTTTGACAACATTCAATCCGCGGGCGGTGAGCGTTTCCGCCACCTGATCGATAAGTGTTGACTTACCTGATCCTTCGCCCCCTTCAAATGTAATAAAAAAACCCTTAGAAATCATCCGTTATTCCAAAACTTCCCCTGTTCCCTCAGGCTCTGTTGAATCAGTTTTATCTGATACCAATACTGCTTCTGCAGCCTCGGTGGCTTCGCCATTGTCTTGTACATTCTGTTCGCTTCCTTCCAGCTTCTGGATAGCAACCAGATAATCACCTTCGCGCAGGTTGGCTAACTTCACGCCTTGGGTATTTCTTCCCATGACACGGAGGTCTTTCATGCTGATGCGGACCGTTTGACCGGTCGATGACATCATGACCATGCCATCATCGTCGGTGACACAGAGGGCTCCCACTACATTTCCATTTCTATCGCTGGTGATGATGGACCTTACTCCGACGCCGCCGCGGTTGGTCTGACGGAATTCATCCACTGAGGAACGTTTGCCGAAACCATTTTCGCAGACTACCAATAGTGATTCATCGCCATTGACCACTTCACATCCAACGATGTGATCATTTTCACCTTTTAGTCTTGCACCTTTGACACCTCGTGCAGTCCTACCCATCGGACGGACCTTGCCTTCATCAAACCGGACAGCCATTCCCTGATAGGTGAAGAGCATGATCTGCTGATTCGGCTTAACCAACTTGGCAGAAATCAGTTCGTCTCCTTCATCGATACCGAGAGCCCAGATCCCTTTGCGTCTTGGGTTGCTGAATTCGCTGAGGAGCGACTTCTTGACCACAGCATATTTAGTTGCCATCAGGATGTACGCTTCTTCATCAAATGAAGAGACGCGCTGGATGGTTGCAATTTTTTCATTCGGCCTGATGTCTTCCAGCAGGTTGATGAGCGGTTTCCCTTTGGAATTGCGTCCGGTCTCAGGAATCTGCCAAACCTTCAGCCAGTAACAGCGGCCTAAATTCGTAAAGATGAGCAGGTAGTCGTGTGTCGAGGCAACGTAGAGCCCCTTGATGATGTCATCTTCTTTACGTAACGCGAGACCTTTGACCCCGTGGCCGCCACGACGCTGTTCGCGGAAAGTAGAAATCGGCATACGCTTGATATAATCATCTTGAGAAATGGTAATGATCACCGGTTCGTTGGCGATCAAGTCTTCCATATTCATTTCACTTTCGGCTGCGATGATTTGCGTTTGTCGTTCAGACTTATGGTGTTTCTGAATATCGGCTAACTCTTCTCTGATGATATCTCTCACCATCGATTCGTTTGCCAAAACGGCTTTTAAGTAATCGATTTTTTTCAATAGCTCTTGGTATTCTTCTGTGATCTTATCGCGTTCAAGTCCTGTCAACTGATAGAGACGCAGGTCGAGGATGGCGTTGGCTTGTCGTTCTGTGAATGCAAAACGCTCCATCAGCTGGATGCGCGCCTGGTCGCGGTTATCGCTAGCTCGGATCAGCTTGACAACTTCGTCTAGATGATCGATTGCTTTGAGATAACCTTCCAGGATATGGGCGCGAGCTTCTGCTTTATTCAATTCAAAGCGGGTACGTCTTCTGACCACATCGATACGGTGATCAATCCAGACAGCAATCAGCTGCTTGATGTTCATCAAGCGTGGAAGCCCTTTATCTAGTGCAAGCATATTGCAACCGAATGTGATCTGGAGGTCTGTGAACTTATAAAGCTGGTTGATGATGACTTCCGGCATCTCACCCCTCTTAAGATCGATAGAGATGCGCATACCATCTTTATCAGATTCATCGCGCAGGTCTGCAATACCGGTAATCGTCTTGCTGTTGATGAGATCGGCGAACTGTTCGATCAAACGCGATTTGTTGACGTTGTAAGGGATTTCATCAATGATCAGTTTTTGACGGTCGGGATATTCTTCGCTATCTTCGATTCTGATGACGCCTCGCAGAATGATCTTGCCGCGTCCTGTATGGAAGGCTTCTTTGATCCCGCGATAGCCGCAAATGATTCCACCTGTCGCGAAGTCAGGACCTGGCATTACTTGCATGATCTCTTCAATGCTGGCAATAGGATTTTCCAGAAGGAGCAAGGTCGCTTTGATCAATTCGTTGAGGTTATGGGAAGGGATATTTGTCGCCATACCAACAGCGATACCGGAAGATCCGTTGCACAATAGATTTGGAAACTTGGCAGGGAATACGGTCGGTTCTTTCTTGGTCTCGTCGTAGTTAGGGACCATATCAACGGTATCTTTGTCTAGATCGTCCATCAATTCGATAGACGCTGTTGTCAAACGGGCTTCTGTATAACGCATCGCAGCAGCCGGGTCGCCGTCGACGGAGCCGAAGTTACCTTGTCCGTCGATAAGGTTGTAGCGCATCATCCACTTCTGCGCCATCCTGACCAGTGTCGGATAGATAACCATCTCACCGTGTGGATGGTAGTCACCGGAAGTGTCACCCGAAATCTTGGCGCACTTACGGTGTTTACCGCCGGGACTTAAATTTAGCAAGCGCATCGCATAGAGAATTCGGCGCTGGGAAGGCTTCAATCCATCCCTAGCATCAGGCAAAGCACGTGAAATGATGACAGACATCGAATAGCGTAAATAGCTGTCCTTCATCTCATCTTCGACATTACGCGGAACGATTATTTCATCTTTCGTATACGACATATTAACCTCTTTAATCAAATATCCAGATTTTTAACTGATAACGCGTACTGCTCAATGAAAGCACGTCGTGGCGGAACATCTTCACCCATTAACATCGTAAACATATGGTCGGCTGCAATGACATCAGGCAGAGTCACTTTAATCAACGTCCTCTTGGCCGGATCCATCGTTGTTTCCCAAAGCTGATCGGCATTCATTTCACCCAAGCCTTTGTAGCGTTGTATCTCAATACCCTTGCGTCCATTAGCACGAAGGAATTCAATCAGTTCACGAAGAGTGTGATATTCGGATATTTTGCCCCCATCTTCTGTCACATCTACAAGAGTCCCATCTGTAATCAAGTAGTTGTTGAGGTCGAATCCAAATTCCTTCAAAGGCTCGACGACCCCTTCCAGACCACCTTCTTCGAACATTTCGATGAAGTGCAGGCGGGTAGGTTTATAAACACGCATCTCATCGGTCAACTCCTCAGCCGGAATGGAAGCGATGGTCTCCTGATGACGTTGGCGAGCCGCCTCATCTTCAGATTTTCTTAATGCTACAAATTCATCTTCAGAATATGCAAAACGGGGTCCTTCAAAAAGATTGACCTGGAACCGCGGCAGCTGGCCGGCTTTGTTTTTCAACGCGAGGAATTCCCTAAATGGAATCCCCTTCCTTTCGATGCGTCCAATAAAGTTTTCCACTTCCAGAATAGATGCAACGAGCTTCTTGACTTCATCATGCGTCAGTTGCTCGTTACGGCTGTGCAGCTTGAGATGGACATCGCTTAATCCAAGTTCAAGCAGGTAGTCGTCCATTTCCTTTTCAGAATGGATGTAACGGCTGGTTTTCTTACGCGAGACCCGATAAAGAGGTGGTTGCGCGATGTAGATGAAGTTATTTTCTACAAGGGCATTCATATGGCGATAGAAGAATGTCAGCAAGAGTGTCCTGATATGCGATCCGTCGACGTCGGCGTCAGTCATGATGATGATTTTATGATAGCGGAGCTTATCCAGATTGAAAACTTCAGATCCGATGCCACACCCAAGAGCTGCGACCATCGTTCCTACTTCAGTATTTTGCAGGACTTTTTCCAGGCGTGCTTTTTCGACGTTAAGAATCTTACCTCTGATTGGCAGGATAGCTTGGAAACGTCTATCACGGCCCGATTTGGCAGATCCTCCCGCAGAGTCACCCTCAACGATATAGATCTCACATAAAGCCGGATTTTTCTCTTGGCAGTCTGTTAGCTTGCCGGGCAAGCGTGCGCTGTCAAGAGCCGATTTACGCAGGGTAAGTTCTCTGGCTTTACGGGCTGCTTCCCGCGCCTGTGCTGCGATGATCGCTTTGTCAGCAATCATCTTGGCGATAGCCGGATTCTCACCCAGGAAGATGGTCAGCTCTTCCCCTACAATCTGCTGGACAACCGAACCGACGTCGCTATTGCCCAAGCGCTGCTTGGTCTGCCCTTCAAACTGGGGATTGGCCACTTTTGCAGAAATGACAGCGGTCAGACCTTCACGCATATCTTCTCCGTTGAGGGCAACCTTATCATTTCTAAGCAAGTTGTTATTCTTAATATAGGTGTTTAAAACGCGTGTAAGGGCTGTTGAAAAGCCTGTTAAATGAGATCCGCCCTGACGCGTAGGGATGTTGTTGACATAGGAGAAGACGTTTTCAATAAATGTTTCATTCCATTGCATTGCTACTTCAAATTCAATTGGTCCATCATCGCCTTGGCGTGAACCTTGGAAATAGATAGGCGCCGGAAAGAGCGGCTCCTTGTGCTCGTTAAGGTAAGCTACAAAGGAGCTTAAGCCGCCTGTATAGCAGAAATTAGCATCCTCTTTATCCGGGTGCTTTTCATCTCGAAAAAAGACGTTGATCCCTTTGTTCAAGAAAGCAAGCTCTCTAAAACGCTTTGACAGGATGTCGTAGTCGAATTCGATAACTTCCATGATGGTATCGTCAGGCCAGAATGTAACTTTGGTTCCTCGTTTTGTTGTCTCTCCAACGATTGTGACCGGACGGACAACCTTTCCTTTACCAAATTCAATTTCATAGATCTTGCCGTCTTTATAAACTTGGACAATCATCTTTTTGGAAAGGGCGTTGACGCACGATACTCCGACGCCATGCAGACCACCGGATACCTTGTAGGTGTCTTTATCGAATTTACCACCGGCATGCAGAATGGTCATGACAACTTCAAGAGCGCTCACTTCCCGGCCTTGCTTCATAGATTCTTTCTCATGACGCTCGACAGGGATACCCCGACCGTTATCTTCAATGCTGACAGAATTATCTTTATTCATAACGACATCAATGGCAGTGCAATAGCCGGCCATGGCTTCATCGATACAGTTGTCGATGACTTCATAAACAAGATGATGCAGTCCGCTGGATCCTGTGTCGCCGATATACATCCCGGGGCGCTCACGAACCGCTTGCAGCCCTTCTAGAACTGTGATGGAATTGGCATTGTATTCCTTCACCCTGGATTCATCATTTAATGTATTCTTAGACATTCTAGTACCTTAATATTGAAGTTAACTGATTTTGAAGCTAATGTTTCTTATATCCGTTTGAGGAAACTTTTTCCTTAACGCACTTAAGAGTCGAGGTTTTTCATTCTGGCTTAACAAGCTATGTAGCGTGGAGTTCTTTACCTTTACAACTAAAACTCCATCAGCAAAAGAAACAGCTTGTGTCATGCTTACTAATTTAGGTCCGATCAGTTCGGGCCACATGGCCAAAATCAGGTCTGACTTCTGACTGTAAACATTATTTATTTTAGATAACACATTCGGTAGCAGATCGTGGATGGATCGAGTCGTCAATTGCGTCCCATCATAGTTCCTGGGTGTGCGTGAATAGGTTTTAACCACGAATTTTTTCCAACTAATATAATGCGCAATTATACCACAAAACATCCACTTTAAACAACAAGTTTATTAAGAAAAAATAGAGGTGGGGAGAAGGAAGAAAGAAGAAAAGAGATAGGAGATGGGAGTTTATGTCGTTAGTCCCAATAGGGACGGCAAACTTCTTACTACTTTCTTCTGTCTCCTTCTCCTAGAAAACCAAACCGATATCCATTGAAACATTATAAGAATACCACTGGACCTTGCGCAGTTCGATGGTCTGGATGTTCTTGCCACTGACATTGCCATGGTAAGCTGATTCTAAAACTGTTATGTCTCGTCCATGGTTTGCCCTGAAATACTGGAAGCCACCATGCAGTCCAACAGTCCAATAATCGCAGAAGTTATACTTATATCCCAAATCGACAACATGGCCATACGAATTTTTTGCATGGTGTTTAAAGCCTCCAGGCATATCATTCCTTAAATTCCATATAGCATTGGCATGGTATTCGCCCCAGTGAAACTCATAATTAAGCATGCAAGAGCCGAAACAGAGGAAATCCACTTCTGAATCAAAACCTATAAAAGGACCATTCCATCGGGCGTTATATTTGCTGGATAGCCCCGAAATGCTACATCCATTACTCCCTGACCCGAAACTGTAGAGTTCGCCGCTATAATTGCGTATCTCGTTCTGTTTTAGATCTGTATCATGCATGTTCTGCCCTTTCCAAGCATATCCAATTAAGGGCGCGACACTAAAATTAAAAAATGAAAATTGATAGCCGGCAGCAATATCAATATCGTAGACAAATCCATTGGTATTCGATGTCGATTTTGAAATCAGTTTCCTTGAAGGAGAAGAATCATAAGCATGAACATAATCATCATCGATGTTAAGTCCGTTGCAAATCAACCCATAATCACCTCCGCCACGGAAATAAAACGAATTTAGGACCACACATTTGCCCCGTCCTTCTATGAAAGCGATATTGAGATCGTTCCAGTCCAACACGGAGGTGTAGACAGGATAAAACTTGTCTGAGTATTCGGTCCCATAATCATAGGAAAATGAGTCAAAGTCATAATCATAGCCATAGTAATTTCTACTGGAATTATTCCTGTCTGCCACAGTCTCGAATTTGAAATTATCTCTTCGGTAACCGGCTCCGATATCTAATGAGATGTCCACCGGTATTAGCCAATTACAGACAGAAAATGAATAGAGCGAACAAGAGAATAATGTGGTAGCCAAAGTCAGAATAGATTTACGCATGGTTCCTCGTGTGAAAACTTTGCGCGGAGTCTACAAAAGCCATGAGAAATAAGCAACAAAAAATGGCGCTCGTGTGACGGTTTGCTGATTTTATTACCCATAAGTTTCCTGCGCTCAATCCCGATAGAACGACATGTATATAGGGGGTAGAAGGTAAAATATAGCATGTAGAATGTGGGAGTTTTTTGCTTGCGAAGCCTTGGAAGGCGGTGCAGAGAGGCTGTGAAAAAAAGGGCACCTTAGGTGCTTTTGGAGTGCGCCGGCTCCGCCGGCGCTTTGTTATTAGCAACATTGATGAACAGATAATGATTGCTGGAGGCCATTATAGCGTATCCTACGATACGTTTTTCCTTGCATGAGTGTGTGTAATAACAAAGCGCCGGCGGAGCCGGCGCACTCCAAAAGCACCTGCGGTGCCCTTTTTTTCACAGCCTCGGAGCACCGCATTCCAAGACTTCGCAAGCACTAACCCTCTACTCTCTACCTTCCTATACACATGTCGTCCCTATCGGGACTGAGCGCAGGAAACTTATGGGGGGAACCGGATGGTCTTGCCACCGCTTTTCTACCCCCACCCCTGTTTTTTTACCAATAAAATAAATCTGAGCAGCCGCGGCCGCGGTTACGCCCAGATTACAAATGAGGTACATCCCTTATTTAATATTACCCAAATCTTGCGTTGACGATGGGTTTCGGTAGTTGGAAGACGACGTCTTCGACGGTATAGACGATATCTTCGACTTCTTTTACACCTAGTTCAATGAGCCGTTTGATGCATTTCTGAACGATTTCTTCTGGTGTAGAGGCTCCAGCCGTCAGTCCAATAGTTTTTTTACCACCAAGCCAGCTGGGTTCGATCTCTTTTTCATCGTTGATGAGGTATGATTCAATGCCTCTGGTCGAAGCGAGTTCCCGCAGTCTATTGGAGTTAGAACTTTGTGGATCACCCACCACAAGTACGAGGTCTGTCTGGTCTGTGATTTCACGAAGAGCCATCTGACGGTTGGTCGTTGCGTAACAAATAGATGAACTAGGCAAGGTTTCAATATTAGGATATTTTTCGATTAAGGCTGTCGTAATCTCTTTAACATCATCTAGGCTGAGGGTAGTCTGTGTGATGTAGAATAATTTTTCTGTTTGGGAGAAATTCAAACTTTTGACATCGTCCACAGATTCGACGATAGTCGTGACTTCGGGGGCTTCTCCTGAGGTACCGATGGTCTCGACGTGATTACGGTGACCGATCAAGATAACTTGGTAGCCGCGATCAGCAAATCGCTTTACGGCTGAATGGACCCTTGTCACCAAACCGCATGTAGCATCGATTTCAATGAGGCGCCGTTCTTTAGCCTGATCGCGTACTGCCGGTGAGACCCCATGAGCAGAGTAAATCAGACGCGCCCCTTCAGGTACATCGCTCAGGTCTTCAATAAAGATGGCACCTTTATTCTTCAGCGCGTTGACAACATGGCGATTGTGGACAATCTCGTGCTTAACATAGATGGGTGCTCCCCAAATTTGGAGTGCCTTTTCTACCGTTTCGATAGCCCGTTCGACACCTGCGCAAAAACCACGCGGCTTAGACAAATAAAGCTTCATTCTTTATCCTTTTTTAAGGTGCTGAATGAGTCCTTCGCAAGCATCCTCGAGTATGTCGAGGACGAGTTCGAAGGCGCCGCCAGCTTGATAGTAGGGATCGGGGACTTCCTGTCCCTTATAGGAGGGACTGTAATCAGTCATGAGACCGATCTTGGCTTTGTGCTCGGGAGTCTTGGCAAATTGATACAAATGGCCTTGTACTTCTTTATCTGAAGCAAGGATAAAATCAAACTCTTCAAAGAAATCGCGCTGGAACTGTTTTGCCTTGCTAGTGAGGAAGATGCCCCTTGCTTGAGCCGTCTGTTGCGTACGGTAGTCGGGTGACTGTCCAATGTGCCAATCTCCGATACCGCAGCTTTCGACAACGATCTCAAAGTCAACGTGCAGGCCTGCAAGATGCTTAAGGACGCCCTCTGCTGCAGGAGACCGGCAGATATTCCCCATGCAAACAAATAATACTTTTGATTTTTTTACCATATCTCGATGAATTTATTGTACGTCTGTTACGCAGCGGAACCCATAGGTGCCATTGACAGTACCGGGATTATTTCTATGCCTTCTGGAGCAACGCAGGTCTTCCTTAAGGCTCTTCCAGCAGCCACCCCTGAGAACCCTATAGACACCCTGAAGGGGCCCTTGCGGACTCTCCGGTTCTTGAATGGACACTTCATAGTAGTTATAACCATACCAGTCGTGGCACCATTCATAAACATTCCCCACCATGTCATAGAGGCCATAATCATTCGGCGCATAGCTCATTACGGCGATGGTGTCGGAACTGAAGAAATTGGCTTGAGTCTTTTCCATGTCTTCGCCGCTAGGATAGAGCATGTTGTCATGTCCGCCACGAGCAGCGATTTCCCATTCGGCCTCAGTCGGCAGACGCTTTCCTACCCACTTGGCGTAAGCCACGGCCCCATACCAGGTCACTCCAACAACAGGGTGTTTATTGTAACCCGATTCAATGCTCAGCTTGCCGCCGCTGCGCTTGATCCTTGAATCGCGCAGCCTGATGATATCGTTGTGGTTGCTGTCTTTTTCTCCTCCCATGACTTCCAAAAAGCGGACAAACTGCTCATTGGTGACAGGATGGATATCGACGGCAAAGCTAGATAAAGTGATCTGGTGACGAGGCATCTCATCACGGTTGCCGTCTTTGCTGCCCCGCATGAAGTCGCCGCCGGAAATCACCATCATATCAGTCAATAAAGGTTTTACATTGGTGACATCTCTTCTCTCTGGATTGTACGCCTTCACTTGTGTGTTCACTTGAAAGACGGCTCCGGGGTCCGGATCTGTCTGCGGCCTTTCCAGCTGAGGGACATTCAAATGAGGTTTTAGTGCAGTGCTTGTTGCCGATACCGTCTCTGCTAGACTTTCAACAGTTTTGTGGGGAGCGGCCGCCAGGGCGGCGAGAATAGGTGCTTCCTCTTCCTCATGCGCTGTAATCGCTTCTAAAGTATACTGAGAAGCCAGCTCTTCGACTTCATGATGTCCAATTTCTTCGTATATGGGGACTATTGTTTCAGGCTGATTTTTGACAGTCTCCAAAACTTCAATTAAGCTTGCAGGACGATTAGAAGAATGATTTTGCAAACAGGCTAGCAGAAGCTGATCCCAGTGATACTTAAAGTGGCCTCTCTTAGATGGAAGATCGAAAATCCCCTCCGGCAGCTCGTTCATCAATAAATAATAAGTCAGTACGCCAAAAGCATAGGCATCAACTTTTGCATCTATCGGGAAGGAAGAATCAAGCCGCTTTTGTTCCGGCGCCAGGAATGCATAGTTTTGCAAGAAAGATGCATGCAAAGGAATAAGCTTTTGCTGGTCTATCGGTGGACTAGGATAGCGATCTTGGCCAGCTTTTTGGGAGATGATTTGAAGTCCGATACCCAATGCTTCGGCCACATTTTTAAAGGTACGCGTTAGGACCGCACCTGCACCAATAATACGTGTCAGACCAAAATCAGACAGGTGTACTTCAATGCCGCCGGGACTTTTGCCAACCAGGATATTATTGAGTTTAAGGCTGCGGTGGACTAATTCCCTATTGCCAATTTTCTTGCTGTGGGCATAGTCTAAAGGCAATGCGACCTGCCTCAGAATGTGGAAGATCTCTTCTTCATCCAATTTGCGTCCCAATCCGGCAGCATACTGCGCCAGATTGGTGGTCTCGCCATGTGCGTCGACAATACAATCGGTCACAAGAAAATAGAGCCCTTGCGCAAATGATACGTTATGAATTTTGACGATATTAGGATGGTCGAGAGCAGTCAATGCGGCTACCTCTTCTTCAAAGCGCTGGATGAACCCTCGGTCGGCAGATAACTCTTCAGGCAGAACCTTCAACACGAACTGCCGCTTCATAAAACGGTGCTCCGCCAAATAAACCACACCCAAGGTTCCTTGACCAATGAGCTTGATAATATTATAGTCGCCTAATGTACGATGTTCCATCCTTTACCTATACCTTTTGGTAAGAACATATTATGTTCACACTTTAATTTCAATGAAAAAAGCACGCTATTTCGGTCGCAGGCACGAAATGGAATCCTCTTTTCTATTGTCAGCATCCCCTATCTATGCTATCGTATACGTTTTATTTAAAAGGAATGAATAATGGATAAGCGGACAATACTATTTATACTTGCCTTCGGCTTGGCGATGTTTGGAATTAATCTTTATTTCCAAAAGCAGAATATGGAGAAAAGGCAGGAGTGGCAGGAACAACAAAATGCCATCAAGGAAACAAAAGAACAGAAAAATAGTGCAGATATTGTCCGGCGGACTGCAAAAGAAGAGTCGTTGCCCCTTGTCAGGTTATATAGTGATCGTGAACAGACAAACTACTTGATCGGGGCCGTTGCCGACGGTGGCAACATTTTAGCCCTTTCTTGGACGAAAGAATTGCCAGCCATCATTTACTCGGGCAAAGAAAGCCAAGAATACAAACTCATTTATAGGAACCATAAAAACGTTTTTGGGGCTCCTGTCATCTACCAAAAAACTTCGGGAACATCGACACCTCTTGAAATCGTAACACTTCCCTCCTTTGGCAAATATGACATCCAGCTGGTCAGCTTTCATGAAGGCGACTTGAGCCATCCATTTGGAATTACATTAGGAACGGTGACCGATGGCCACTTTGCTGTCATGCGCGACCACCTTGTTGAGACCGGTGAAGAAAAGACAAACCGTTATAAGTATATCGCAGCAGCACTTTTTAAAACTGATCATGGTTATTTACCAATTGGACTTTATGACGCCAAAAAACAATCTCTAACACAGCTGCAAGACACCAATGAAATCTATCCTTTCTTGAAAATTTCTGAATTAGAACAAAAACCTTCGACCAATAAAGGGGAAGAGAAGTTATATGTCTTGGAGAATGAATATCAGCAGCTGGTCTTTTCCAATGTAGGCGGAGCGCTGTCGGAGATCAATCTCCCCTTCCGTAATGAGTCCAATCAGAAAAGCGTTGTTCGTGAGATCGAGTTTGACCGCGACATGGTGCAAAACCACCCATACAACGCTCATTTCCCAGGCAAGCCTTACTACACCGCCTCCAATAACAAAGATGGAAAGCCTAAGTTGCAACAACAAGGAAAGCTGGGAGGTTATTATCCTTTACTCCGCCGCAATCTGATAGAAAAAGCGCCGCGCAAAAGCATATTCATCAAGCCTTCCTACTATGCCTGCAATATAGTTTCTGAGTACCCTGAGCTAGCGGAAATGGTCTATGAAGTGAAGAAATTCGATAACAGTTCCATCACCTTCGAATCCTCGCAAGGACATCGTCGCATCACCAAGACCTATTCCTTCGAAGAGAGCAAAGATGCTCCCTATTGCATTAACCTGGAGATCAATATCGAAGGAGATAGCCGCGGCCTATGGATCACTTCCGGTATTCCGGAAGTAGAATGGATTTCTGGGGGACCTGCTCCAGCTTTAAAATACCGAATCACACGTAATCAGCAAGCCGAAGTGGAAAAGATCGACTTTCCCACTGATGCTGTCACTGTAACCTCCATCTATCCGGACTGGATATGTAATTCCAACGGATTCTTAGGTATGATCCAGGATCCATTGAAAGAGACAGACCCTGGATACCGCGTACAGCATGTCAGTGGATTATTAGCGCCTTCGCGTCTGATCGAGATAGGAGAGGACTATGATAGGTTTAAGCCCGCTGATCTGCCAGGCTACATGACGTTATTACCGTTGAAGTCGACAGGAGGTGCTATGCAATTCCGATTCTTCGCTGGCCCCTTTGACAGTAATATACTAAACCAAATTGATGAACTTTATTCAGATCCCTCAATAAAATATAATCCAGATTACATCGCCTGCCAGACCATGCATGGATGGTTCACATTTATTTCCGAACCGTTTGCCAAGTTCCTGGCCATCATCATGAATTTCTTCCATTACTTAAGCGGATCGTGGGCATTATCGATCGTGCTGCTGACGGTCGTCCTCCGCATCTTACTCTATCCTTTGAATGCATGGTCAACCAAATCGATGATTAAGATGCAGCAGATTGCTCCGGATATTGCGACCATCCAGGAAAAATACAAGAAAGAGCCCAAAAAAGCGCAGCTAGAGATCATGTCTCTCTATCGTGAACGAGGGATCAATCCGGCTTCAGGATGCCTTCCGCTACTGATACAGATGCCTTTCTTAATCGGCATGTTCGATTTGCTGAAGTCCAGCTTTGCGCTGCGCGGTGCTCCGTTCATACCAGGCTGGATCAACGACTTAACAGCCCCGGACGTGCTATTCAAATGGTCGCAACCGATTTTCTTCATCGGCAACGAATTCCACCTGCTGCCATTCTTTTTAGGAGCAGTCATGTTCGTTCAGCAACGCTTTATGTCGACTGCACCAAAAGATCCATCCCTGATGACCGATCAGCAGCGCCAGCAAAAAGCTATGTCATCCATAATGACAGTTGTGTTTACACTGATGTTCTATAACTTCCCATCAGGATTGAACATCTACTGGCTCTCATCCATGCTCCTGGGAATGCTTCAGCAATGGTACATGCAGAAATTTATGCCTGCACCAAAGCCTGTTATTGTGACTGTGCCAAATAAAAAGGGCAAGAAAAGATAAGCTGGGGAACGATTCATGCAAGTTTGGGAATCATTTCTTCAGTCGCAGGAAAAAGAATTAGGCTCTGACACCGTTAACAAATGGTTGAGGAGCCTAAAAATTCAAAAATTCGATGCGGGAAACCTCTACCTGGAAGCAAAAGATTCCTTCCAGGTACTCTGGTTCGAAGAACACATCCGCGCTAAAGCCGAGGGCAAACTCGTTACCGGCACCAATAAAAAGATCAAAATCCACCTTTCCATCTCCAACTCTTATCAGCCTGAGAAGTCCAAGACGAAAGCTAAAAAAAGTGAATATGCATCAGCACCTTTTCGGCTCCAATTTGATGAACTTGATCCCTCCTGCTCATTCGATCAATTCATTGTCAGCGAAGAGAATACCCTTTGCCATCGGCTACTGCTGGAAGCTGCCGGACTGGTCAAAGCAAAAGAAAAACAGCTGGGATCATTCAACCCCATCTATCTGTACGGTGATGCAGGATCAGGTAAAACCCATCTTCTAATGAGCATCGGACAGGCTCTGCAGTCAAAAGGGATCGCATGCCAATATGTGAGAGCTGAAACATTCACCGACCATGTGGTATCGGCCATCCGTGCAGAAGAGATGAGTCAGTTTAGACATGCTTATCGCAATATTGATGTCCTGCTGGTCGATGGCGTCCATGTCTTCGCTCGCAAAGGAGCCACACAAGAAGAATTTTTCCATACGTTTAATACCCTTCACTTAGCCGGCAAGCAGATCATCTTAAGTGCTAACTGCTCGCCCCAGGAACTGCAGCTGATCGAACCGCGCCTCGTCAGCCGCTTCGAGTGGGGTATCGTCCTTCCTCTCAAAACTCTATGTAGGCCAGAACAAATAACTCAGATGCTTGCTTCTAAAGCTGAGTCGTTTCAGTTTCCCCTATCGGAAAAACTAGCCGCCTTCCTGATTGAGACCTTCACCAGCACTCCTAAAGCACTAATGAAAGCCCTCAAGGCGCTCATCCTCCGTCTCCATCTCGACTCTAAAAACCATATCAATAGCCTCTCCATCATTGCCGCCAAAACCCTTTTGGCTGACCTCATAACAGAAGAAGAAAAGGCAACCCTTACACCCGAAAAAATCATCCAGGGCGTCGCCGAACAGTATGGCATCAGAACAGAAGATATTTTGGGGAAAGCACAGACCAAAGAATGCACCCTGCCGCGGCAGCTAGCCATGTATCTTTGCAGACAGCAACTCAAAATCCCTTTCATTAAAATAGGCGAACTTTTCAATCGCGACCATTCTACCGTCATGACCAGCATAAAACGGATACAGAAGGCGATCGACGAGAATGATCCTGACATCAACAACGCCGCCCACGCAGTCATCAGGATGAGCAAGATGGGAGAGCAGACAGGTTGGAAGGAGAGCTAGCTTTTCATGTTGAGGATTTCCAGGGCGAGGTCGCGGCAGAAGTAGGGACGGAAAGTTCCCCTCTTAATTTCGTCAGCGATAGAACCGTAGTTTTCATAGTCGCCTACCTTAATCCCTTTTTCCACTTCTGCCAAGTTGAATCCTTTAATATTGAGTTTTTTGAGGAAGTCGAATTTTAGCGAAAGGATTGCCAGGCAAATGATCAGATTTCGCAAGAATATCGATTTAATACTTTCTATCTTCAGCTGCAAAGGAGTGAGCTGAATAGCACTTTTCTCCGGATGAGGAATGCGCTTTGCTTTCAAATCTTTGACAGCAAAATCGCGCAGGCCTGCAGCAAAATTTGCACAGCTTGACGTGACGTTTTGATAAATAACTGAAGATGTGCTCCTGCCTTCTTCATCAAAAGATTTTAATGCTTCAATGTATTTAATCAGTTTGCCGAATGACTCTTCTGTCAGTTCATATCTAGCAGTAACTTCATTAAATGCATGCTTAGGAGTAAATTCTCTCGGATCTGGTGAGATGAGAAATCCTTTCGATGCTCTAAGACCTCCTTCAGAAGTATCCATTCCAAAACTATAGATATCGCCCCCCGGAGTTATAAGACGAAGATAAGCATGCCCTTCGACCATAGGAAGCGTTTTTGATTTAGTTGAAACTACAACGTCCATGATATATCCAGAGGGACATTGATCTTTTGGAAGGATGCGGTAGGGAGTTAGAAACTTCCATTCCGAAGGACTTTTAAGTGTAAAGCCTGAGCCGAGGTACTGCACTCCTTCACTTAGGGAGCTGTTAGGTTGAATAACACCTGTCTGCATAAGTTGTGAAAGAGTTAATTTTTTTTCAGGAAAAATAATAACAGGAAGGAATTCATTGAGTTCATTTTTAGAATTAAAAAATTGTCTCATGAAATCTTGTACATCAAACATATCCTCATCTTTAAATGATTCTCTTTCGTACTTTATTACACCCTTATCATTGACCCTCACCATTGAAAAAGCATCACTATTTTTATTCATTTCATGTATTTTTTTAATCTGTTCAATCTTAATATGCTTCTTATAATCGTCCAAGGTAATGTTTTTGTAGTTAATAAGTTTTGTTTTAAATCTGCCTTTTTCATAAATACTTAAAGGCATTTCCCCTTTTTTCTGCTTTTCATTGAACTGCTGAACAAGTACTTTTTCGGTCATGGGAAGAAGGTCTTTTAATGTCAGCTCAATGCGGTCCTCAAATTTGAATAAGGGTTCATTATTCTCATCAAGCTCCACTTGATGGCCCATTGCACGCATATTTTCGTAGACATGACTACGGATTAAAAATCTAATAATGTTAGAATCTTTAATTTTGCTTAATGGCATTGCTATATTAAGAAACTTAACCATATTTTTGAACGAATCATTAATATCTAAGGCAGTTGAAAGAAGACTATTATCTTTTAGTTTTGATTTCAAAGCGCTAATCTCTTTTTTTAGACTATCGCCGGCTAACGAAAGACTAGGAGTCAATATTTCCTTCATTATCGAAATGAGGTGTCTATCCTCAATTTCTGCTAAAATATCAATGCAATGTTTTAAATCTTGGATATGATGTTTGAATTCCGATAAACTCTTTCCGGGTTTGAAGTGAAGCTTTTCAAATACCTCATTCAGTTTTTCAATATTCGATATTAACTTAACTTGCTCTTTTACTGGAAGGTTGGTAAGACACTTACCCAATATTTCGAAAAGTTTCCTTATACTACCTTCTTCTGACTTTAGTTCTTTTTTAAATAGATTAGAGAATTGTCTATCTATATTTGCAAGTTCTTTAGGCTTCTCACTTTCTGGAATAGATGGAATACCGGAGCTAGGAGTTGAAAAATTAATTTTTATATTCATAAAACCTCCATCACACTTAAACAAATCTTCTATTATTTATTATAGATTATATTAATATTTTAAACAAATCAAATTTAAACTAGAGCCTAGAAAACTATTGTTGAAACCATCAGTTAATAATTAGTTAGATAATAAAAGAGTAAAATATCCTACAGAATGGAATAGATAACCGTTCACGGAGTGTTTGTGTGTTAAACCAATCAAGACAACTGTTATAGGAATAGAGAATCTAAATAATTACCATATTATCCATTCTATCCATAAAATATGTCTTATGCTACTCTGAAAGACTATACACCATTCGGAGTATAGCGCAGCTTGGTCAGCGCGGCTGCTTCGGGAGCAGCAGGTCGGGGGTTCGAATCCCCCTACTCCGAATTTATGTTGCAAGAAATTAGTGGCTATGTTAATTTTCCCATTCGATTTAAAACGGAGTATAGCGCAGCTTGGCTAGCGCGGCTGCTTTGGGAGCAGTAGGTCGGGGGTTCGAATCCCTCTACTCCGAACCCAAAGCCCTCTCTATATAGAGAGGGCTTTTGTTTTTCAGGTGTTTTATGATTTATTTCACAGCATGGCTTTACTGGGATCCGCCTCGGACTGCTTTTACCATTCCTTTCATCAGCTGGCCAGTTGCTTGGTATGGCATTTTGTTCGTGACAGGATTCATCCTCAGCTATTTCATCATCAATCCCATCATGACCCGCTTTCTAATACAAACCAAAGCTGTTCCCGGAGATTATGCCGATGTTAAAGAAATCAGCTATCGTGTGACCGATAAACTATGCCGATTTGTGGTCTTGGGCACATTGGTAGGAGCACGTTTGGGATCGGTCATCTTCTATGACTGGGAAATTTACAGGCAAAATCCCTGGGAGATCCTGCAAGTCTGGAAAGGCGGCTTGGCGAGCCATGGCGGAGTAATCGGCGTCACCTTTGGCATCTACTTATTTTCTCTCTATATCAGAAAGCAAATACCTAAATTAACTTTTCTTAGAATTTTGGACTTTGTTGCCATTCCGGCGGCTTTGGCATCATGTTTTATACGGTTGGGTAATTTTGTAAATCAAGAAATCGTTGGAACCTTAACGACAGTACCTTGGGCAGTGGTATTTGGACATGCCGCAGATGGAAGTGCTCCTCTGCCACGACATCCTGTGCAGCTCTATGAAGCAGCCGCCTATTTAATTACATTTTTTATTTTGTTCACTCTTTGGAAGAAGAAAGGGGATATTTTACCCGCAGGGACATTCGTCGGTTTACTCATGGTCCTCATCTTCGGCAGCCGTTTTATCCTCGAGCTCTGGAAAGACCGGATGACTTCAACCTGGGTCATTCCCGGGTTGGAGATGGGACAGATACTTAGCATCCCCCTGATCTTGATAGGAGGATATTTTGCGGGTCGAGGTTTACTGAAATCACATTCACCGCATTCCTGAACGAACATTAGCAACATTGATGAGCAGACAATCGTTGCTGAAGGCCATTATAGCATATCCTACGATACGTTTTGCGTTTCATGAGTGTGTGTAATAACAAAGCGCCGGCAGAGCCGACGCACTCCAAAAGCGGCTGCGCCTCCCTATTTTTTCACAGCCCCTCTGCTCCCTTCTCCCTTCTCCTATTCCAATTCTCTATGATCTTTGCGCCTTTGCGTTGAAATTTTAGCGACACAATTCCACCACAAACTCATGAGCTAAATCAGTTGCTTATTATGCCATGTGACGCTATTATTCGGGCACAGCATGTTCACGAACAGCAAAAGAGATAATAGATGAAAATTGCTTTGCATGGCTATGGAAAAATTGGAAAATTGGTTGACCAAATAGCACAACAGGCCGGTCATGAGATTTTGCCAATCAATCGAAAAACTCCTCGAGAAGATACACAAAAATATCTTCAAACTGCTGATCTAGCAATTGATTTCAGTTCCTCAGAGGCTGTACCCCATTTCGTAGACCTCTGCATCCAGCACAAGAAAAATCTGGTGATCGGCACTACCGGCTGGGATGCCCATCTGGAGCCCATCAAGAAAAAAGTCCTGCAGTCCGGAATTGGGTGCATCTACTCCCCTAATTTTTCAATTGGGGTAGCCCTTTTCAAGCAAATCGTCGCCCATGCAGCCAACATCTTACTTAAAGACTACGACATTTCAGGGATTGAATATCATCATAAACAGAAGGCAGATGCCCCTTCAGGGACAGCTAAAGCCCTCTCTAACATGATCAATAGCTCACATCCCAATGTCGACTTAAATTTCTCCAGCATCCGCTGCGGACATATTCCCGGCACCCATACCATTATTTTCGATGGAGAGGTCGATAGTATTACTATGACCCATGAGGCGCGAAACAGGATGGGATTTGCCCATGGGGCGCTGCGCGCTGCCGAATGGATTCAAAATAAAAAAGGGTTCTACATAATAGATGATTTTATAAGGGAGATTAACTCATGTTAAAAGGAGCTTTCACTGCGGTAGTCACGCCGTTTGACAAGAACGATCAATTTAATGAAGAGGGATTCCGTCAAAACCTGCGCTTCCAGATCAAAAATGGAATCGACGGTATTGTTGTTTTGGGAACAACTGGAGAATCCCCTACCATCGATACTGAAGAAAGAAAAAAAATCATCGAAACAGCTGTTCAAGAGTTAAAAGGGAAAGCTCGACTGCTAGTAGGCACAGGGAGCAACTCCACCAAGCAAACTATAGCCAATACCTTACAAGCTCAAGAACTTGGAGCTGACGCTGCCCTTGTTATCACCCCTTATTACAACAAGCCAACACAGGAAGGATTATTTCAACACTATACTGCCCTCAGTCAGGTAACATCGCTTCCGATCATAGTATACAATGCTCAAGGACGTACAGGATTGAACATGCTGACCGATACATTGATGAGGCTAGTCGACAATCCAAAGATCATAGGTGTTAAGGACTCATCTTATAATATTTTCCAGATCAATGAAATCGTCGAATTGATCGGATCCAGGCATCCTCAATTTTCCATTTTGACAGGTGATGACCCAATGACACTGCCGGCAATGTCGCTTGGATGCCATGGTGTCATCTCCGTTGTCAGCAATCTCGCTCCGGCTGCCGTCAGAAATCTTGCCCATGCAGCTCTAACAGGTGATTATGAAGAAGCCAGAAAATGGCATTATCTGCTCATGCCTTTCTACAAGGCGGCATTCATTGAAACAAACCCGATTCCAATCAAAGCAGCGATGGAGATGTGTGGTATGGCCGCAGGACATACCCGTATGCCATTGTGTGAAATGACCCCTGAAAACAAGAAAATGCTGCAGCAAGTTATTCAGGCAATGCCTAAAGAGTGGTATGGCAAGTCGTAATCCAAACCTGGCAAAACTCCATGCCGGCTATCTGTTTCCTGTCATCAACCAGCTAAAAAAAGTCTTTTTGGAAAAGAATCCCCACGTCAATTTGATCAGCCTGGGCATTGGCGACACAACAGAGCCGATCCCCATACCTATCTCTGCAGGCATGCAAAAAAAGGCGGAAGCTCTGGCAACGAAGATGGGATATTCTGGCTATGGCCCCGAACAAGGGTCCATTGAGCTTCGTCAGGCTATTTCCAATCAACTATATAACACTAAGATCGATCCCGATGATATTTTCATTTCGGATGGATCCAAATGCGACATTGGACGCTTGCAAATCATGTTTGGAGCTAAAGCATCGATTGCCATCCAGGACCCTTCCTACCCGATCTATGTCGATACCAGCGTCATCGTCGGCCAAACACAAAATTATAATCAGGAAAAATCTCATTATGATGGGATTGTCTACATGACTTGTAATCCAGAAAACCACTTCTTCCCGGACCTGGCAAAGCTGCCCAGGACCGATCTCATCTATTTTTGCTCGCCTAACAATCCTACGGGTGCTACAGCCACGCATGAACAGCTAAAATCGTTGGTTGCCTTTGCCAAAAAAAATCGCTCGGTCCTGATCTTTGATGCCGCTTATGCCTGCTTTATCCAAAATCAAAAAGTGCCTAAGTCTATCTATGAGATCGATGGGGCTGACGAAGTGGCTATCGAATTAGGCTCATTCTCTAAAATGGTTGGCTTCACAGGAGTCCGACTAGCTTGGTCCATCGTCCCTAAAACGGTCAAATTTGATGATGGTCATCCAGTCCATGCTGACTGGTCTCGCATCAATTCAACCTTCTTTAATGGTGCCTCCAACATCGCCCAGACAGGCGGACTCGCTAGCCTGGCGCCAGAGGGATTGGTGGAAATGCAAAAACTCGTTGCTTTCTATATGGAGAATACCCGCCTCTTGAAAGAGACGTTCGAAAAAAAAGGGTTTAAGGTATATGGAGGAATGGATACACCTTATATCTGGGTGAAATTTCCCGGTATGAGTTCCTGGGATGCTTTTGATCATCTAATGCAAAATGCCCACCTTGTCTGTACCCCTGGCAGTGGATTCGGCCCCGCCGGCGAAGGATTTATCCGGCTTAGTGCCTTTGGCCACAGGGAAAATATTCTTGAAGCAGTTCATAGGCTTGGAAAATTAAAGATGAAGGATGAAGGATGAAGTAAAAAAAGTTGTTGCAATAAGTTGCCGATCCGATTATACACTGATTTTTAACCTCAAACAAGGAGATGTGTATGTTCGGTCGCGCATTTAATATTGGCTTTTTATTATTAGCCATTTATTTAATCTTAGTGGGAATTACTGTACTTGCAGGAGTGGCTATTCCAGCAATTGTAATGGGAATCCTGGCTCTCGTCGCCGGTATTTTCTTGCTTCTCGGCAGATAAGCTAAAAGCTTAGGGCTGAAAGCTTAGGATCTTGCGCTCAGTCCCGATAGGGACGACATGTTTATAGCCCATAGTGTAGCCCTGGAAGGGCAAACTATGGGTAGATATTAGCAACGAATCGGAGTCCCGTTAGGGGCGGCATATGTCTAAGCGTCACAGACATATGCCGTCCCTATCGGGACTCACATTATAGTGGCTCACTATACCCACAGTTTGACCCTACGGGCCTACACTGTGGGCTATAAACATGTCGTCCCTATCGGGACTGAGCTGCAGGCTTCGTCAAGCACATTACTCCTACTCCGAATCACCGAATCACAGTTTCTTACAAAACTCCTTGCAAAGTCTGTTAAATACAGCTATAAATAACTTTCTTTACATCTTAATGGATTTTTTCTGAATGTACTTTAAAAGGGATTTAAGTTTTTTACTAATAGCTCATCTTGGATTTTCAACTCCTGGCCATGCTCAACACACCGATGATGACGGCTATTATATCAATTACGAAACCTATGAAGTCCCCAAACAAGATCGTGAAGGATACTTCATCGGACACCTTCGTGAAGATCCTTTTAAGGATCCTGATGGATATTATATCTACACAGAAATCGATCAGAAAAAAACAAATGAAGAAGACGATTTCGCAATACTTATCAGCGATCCAGATCTAGACTTCAACGGATATTACATCCCTGACGAAATAATAAGCATTAAGGACGATAATGGTGAAGCTAACCATAATTACGAAATTCAAATTAAAAAAGAAATTGAGCAAATTCCCCACTTCACAGATCAAATAAATCTTCCAAGTGTTGGCGAAGAAGTTCACGAAGAAAAAGATAAACAAGAAAAAGATCTCAAGATTGAAATAGAAAACTATGTTGCTGAAGAAAAAGCTTTCCAGGAAGAACAGCAGCGCCTCGCTGAAGAAAACATCGAAGAAGAAGCCCCAAAAGACAATGTAGAATCATACTATCCAGGAATTAAAAACTCTTCTGCAGCCCTTAAAGAAATTAAACAGCCCGTTCTGGAATCTAAGGTCAGTGAACAGTTTTATCGTGACATATCCAAAGCAAGTCCTTCTCAAGAGATAAATCAGCAAGTGGCCACGCTTGAGCAAGTAACAAAGCCAGAAGAAAATCAGTCAACAGTTAACGCTAAAGCTTATTATTATGACATATCCAATGCGACTCCAGATGAAAAACAAGCAGCTGTTTCTTCAAAACCAGCCTCCACATTTACGACAGTGGTTACTGCAGCAGTAGTTGGAGGTGGGGTCAGCGCAGCCGTCTTTTCAGTATTATTTAAAGACCAGAAACATCATTCAAGTCGCAGTTCATCCCTGAACTCCCCATCTTACTACGATCCGTCAGAAACGGTAAGCGATTCATGCTCCACCTGCGGCACAAGAAAAAAATGGGAGAAGCCCTCGGTAACTATCAACTTCACTTCATCAATGATGGGAGTGACACCATTTGTAAGAACGCCTGAAGGGCAGATTTTCACCAATGGCGAGTTCGATGATAAACATGATGCCATATCCATTATCATTAATGACACTGAGGATGGCGAATATTTTGCTGGTTTTTTTGCTCCTCAAATGATGGCCAATTCTCCGATTAAGGTGAAAGCTGAAGTGATTCATTCTAAAGAAGGTCAGATTGCAATTCTTCCAATCGCAGGTATGACTACACCTGGAAATCGCGAACTGGGATCTTCGTTTAGGATTGAGTGATTTAGAACGTGCAGCGCTTTTAGGATCAGGTGCATAGTATTACAATGCGGGGCGTTGAAATTGATTTGCAAATAATTCAGGGAGCAGTCTATATTTCTACTTCTATTAACCTGTAACGAGAGAATGATGTGAGTGTCTTTCAACTTGCCTTTATAATCTTTATTATCACGAACCCCATCGGTAACTGCCCTGCTGTTATCGCATTGATCAAAGATCATGGAATTAAAGATCAGCAAAGAATTCTTTTACGTGAATCCATTTTTGCATTGATCCTCGCCATCTTCTTCCTGGTTTTGGGCGAAACATTCCTCTCAGGGTTGCAAATCCAAAATTACGCTTTGTCTATGAGTGGAGGTGTTTTAGTATTCCTTATCTCCCTCAAAATGATTTTTTCAATACGGTCGGATGACACCATCGAAAGGCCAAAGCAAGACCCCTATATTGTCCCTATCGCCACTCCCCTCCTTTCCGGTGCCGGCCTCCTTACTATGATTATGCTTTATTCGAAGCAAGAACAAAATGACTGGAAAGTTTTCTTTGCCATACTGATTGCCTGGATAGGCGTCACCGCAGTCATGGTCACAGCTCCTTATTTACAAGTCATCTTAGGCAAAAGAGGATTGGCAGCACTGGAGCAGCTCATGGGGCTCTTCCTCGCCATGATGGCCGTCGGTATGATGGTCAAAGGCGCATCATTATTTTTAATTGCTCTTGGTATATCTTAAACTTTGGAGTATACAATGTCTTTACTTAGTATTGCGGTCGTATTATTTTTGATCATGGACCCTTTTGGAAATATTTCATCTATTCTTTCCCTCACAAAAGATTACGACTCTAAAACACAGCGTCGCATCATTTTGCGTGAAATGCTGATAGCATTGACCTTCATGGTCGCATTTAATTACTTAGGAGAATTTATCTTTTACATCTTGGAACTCAACGAAACGACTGTCAGGATTTCATCCGGACTTGTCCTATTTTTGATTGCCATCAAGATCCTCTTCACTTCACCGGATAGTCCAAGAGCTAATCTTCCCAAAGGCGAACCGTTTATTTTTCCGATTGCAATCCCTCTCATTTGCGGCCCTGGACTCATGGCGACCATCATGCTCTATGCACATATGGAACCTTATCAGTCCATCATGATTTTAGCGATCCTCATGGCTTGGGTAGTATCAGCTGCAATTCTATACTTTGCAAACCCCATCAAAAACTTCTTGGGCACTAATGGATTGATGGCTGCAGAGCGTCTGGTTGGCATGGTGTTGATCCTGATCTCCATCCAAAGAGTAATGGAAGGACTCATGATGTTCTGGAACACCCATCCGCACCCAACCTAATGCAAAATGTCAAACTTGTCATCGCCTATGATGGACGCAATTACATGGGATGGCAAAAGACAGTGACAGGAGCCAGCATCGAAGCTGAGCTCCAGTCGCAGCTAGAAAAAATCCTCCGGCACCCCATTGACCTGCAAGCTGCCAGCCGCACCGACCGCGGAGTCCATGCCAGAGGGCAAGTTGTCAATTTCCTCACAACCAAACACCCTTTAGACTTAAGCAAATTAAAGATCAGTGTGAATCAGTTTTTGCCTCGCGAGATCGTCGTCATTAGCGCAGAGATGGCTGAGCCCTCTTTTCATCCGACTATTGATTGCACCGGGAAGGAGTACTGCTATTTCTTATGCTATGATACGGTCCAGCTGCCTGAACATCGCTACTACTCATGGCACACTCCAGGTCCTTTGGATATCGAAAAAATGAAGTTGGCCACGCAGCTGCTCACTGGTAAACATGACTTCAGCTCTTTCTGTAATGTCAAAAAAAATGCCAGTTACTCAGATTATGAAAGGATCGTCAACCTGCTCCAAATTGATGAATTAGAAGGAAAAAGGCTGTGCATCACTGTGCAAGGAAATCATTTTCTCTATAAGATGGTCCGCAATATTGTTGGGACGCTAGTCTATATAGGAAGAGGCAAAATCGAATTAAATGCCCTCCCCTCGCTCATCCAATCGGAAGACCGGACGCAGATCGGAATGACTGCACCGGCCCATGGACTTTTTCTTAAAGAGGTGTTTTTCTAAAGGTCTACTATAACCTTTCGTTTGGCGGAGTGTTCGATGAAGAGGACGAGAGCGAAACCGGATAAGGCAGCGACAATGGCTATGGGCACAGTCCAGGAATCCAATGAAGGGAAGATCGGCTCCATGGGAACGAGCTGGGGTCCTTTGCTTAGTTTTAGAGGGACGAGGGTATAGCTATAGGACCAGAAGGGCCACACTGATTTCAGTGCGCCGATCACGAATCCCGATAGAATTGCCAGGGTGATGTCAGGGAATTTCTTCAGTAACCAGCTGACAAAATGGGAAAAACACAAAGCCCCTACAACAATTCCTATGAGCAAATTAAATAATATGATGGCTGATTCCCAGTCGATGATCCCATGCTTTAGATTTTCAGTTAAATCAGCCAAGGCTCCTATGGCCTGCGGATAGACACCCAGGAAGGTTAGAAGGTAGCTGCCTGAGATGCCTGGCAGAAGCAGGGCGCAGATAGCGATGGCACCGCAGAAAATCAACCAGACGTTAATGTAGGAGGATTTGAATGGAAAAGTAAAATCACTAGCTATACCTGCTATCTCACCTTCCAAACTATAAATGTTAGTATCAGCCTGAATTTCTCCCTTGGCTTGCATGGCGCTAAGGGTGCTAGCCGACAAATCCATGAGCAGTCCATGGTTGACATCATAATTTGTTATAGCAGAATAGTCTGAAGGCTGTTCCATCCTAATGGCATAGGATCCATGCTCTTCCATTTCAATGTTCGTACCCGTTAAAGAATAGGCTGCAACGGCCCCTAAGACCAGTCCAGCTGCAACCATCAGCGTCCACCGTTTCAGCTCGCGCACACATAAAACAAAGGAAGCTAATATCAGACCTAGAAAACATGAATAAAGATATATCCTATAAAGCTCATGCTGCAGGATCGAATTCAAAAAGCCGGCGAGGATCAGAAAAGAAAAAGTGATGCCGCCGACCAGCGTCAGCAGAAAACGCCATTCAACTTGTTGCGAAAAAGCTCTCCATTGCATAGTAAAAAGTAATTTAATCGATGACCATTTAAAAGACTTCAAAGAGTCCAGGAGGTCCTGATAAAAACCCATGATGAATGCCACCGTCCCACCCGAAATGCCGGGCACAAGATCAGCTGCTCCCATGCAGACACCGCAGAGGAAAAGAGACACACCTTTAAACCTGGAAGACACTAGAGGACTCCGAAATAACTCGCCATGTACCAAGCAAGTAAGAGAATCAAAATGAAAGTAAGGATCCAGAGGGCATTAGGAAACCATTTCACACCAGCTCCGGGGTTCCCCCTCACTTCCAGAGTACCGATGCCATAAGAAAACTCTTGTGCTTCAGGTCGGTGGAACAAATTCGGATTGTCACGAACAAACTTTTCGCCGTCGATTCCAAGGAAGGAAGCATACTGTTTGTAAAAGCCTTGTGCGTAGACTGGAGAGATCAATTTGTTCATTTCGCCATCTTCTAAAGCTTGTAGGTAGGTCATACGAATTGATGTAGCATTCTCCGCTTCTTTGAGCGACAGGTTCAACTCTTTCCGTTTTTGTTTGAGCCCATCACCCATTAGTTTGACTTCTTCTTTCACAATTTCGTTAACCTTCACTCTTGACTCCTTTGTAACAAGCCCAATCTTATACACGAAAATGAGATGCCGTGTCAAACGAATAGGAGACGGGAGTAAGGAGAAAAAAATGAGCATTATCATTCCTATCCTGAGATTCGGAGTAGGAACGAGATGTCAGAGATACCGTTTGGGTATAGGAAAGTGGCTCTAGTAAGGGTTGGCTAGAAAGTTGTATAGAAGATTTTACCGCGGAGCCGCAGAGATCGCAGAGCAAGCGCAGAGAGATTTTGATCGTAGAAAAAATTCTCTGCGTTTGCTCAGCGATCTCTGCGGCTCCGCGGTTATAATGACGATAAGTACCTACTCCGAATCTCAGTTCCTATCTCCCTCCCTTGATTAATAAGCACTGCTAATTTAGAATGGAATATCAATGAGGAGAAGATGGGGCCATTCACAACGACAATCGATCTGAGGCTAGCCGATAAATTGCTGCAAGGTCTTAGGAATCAAGACTTTGAGATTAGCAAACCCGATCACACCATCTTTTCCGCCAAAAAAAAGGGTGTTGTCTGTACGCTGTACCAATCGGGAAAGCTGGTAGTGCAGGGAAAAGAGATGAAAGAATTTATTGAATTCTATCTGGAGCCTGAAATCCTCGGCACATTTAATTTCACCAATCCACTTGTCAACTTAGACACCAAAGCGAGGATTGGTATTGACGAATCAGGCAAAGGAGACTTTTTTGGTCCTTTGTGCATTGCAGGGGTCTTCGTCAAGCCTGAGCAATTTGCTGAACTGCATGAGATGGGAGTCAAAGACTCAAAAGCTCTAACCGACAAATCGATCATCAAAATTGCCAACCAGATCAAATCGAAATGCCAGCACCACATTGTGAAGATTAATCCACCTAAATACAACCAGATCTACGCCGATTTCAAAAATCTGAACACTCTGCTGGCATGGGGACATGCCACTACCATCGAGAATCTGGTGGAAAGAACAGGCTGTACGAATGTCATCATCGACCAATTTGCCAATGAACGGGTGGTGGAAACAGCCTTAAAACGGAAGAAAATGAATATCGAGCTGACGCAAAGGCATCGCGGCGAAGAAGAGCTCCCTGTCGCCGCAGCATCCATTTTGGCCCGCCAGGCCTTTGTGGAAGGGTTAGAAAAGCTAGGCCATGACCTTGGCATCGTCTTGCCTAAGGGTAGCGGATCCCTTACTTTGCAAATAGGCAAAGAAGTGCTCAAGAAATTCGGCATAGCAACATTACTGAGTATCTGCAAACAACATTTTAAAACTCTTGACGCAATACTAGGTAAAATTAGAGAATGAGGTTTCATTATAAAAGAGGTTTTTATGGATAACCGTACATTATATCTTTTGACTGCATTGGTCTTAATTGCCATGGCCGTTCTCCTTGGTTTAAATCTGACTCAAATTTTGCAAGGAACTCCCGCCACGCAAAACTATCTCAATCCCAACGAAGTACGCGGTGTCGCAGTTGTCCACGACAACAAGAATTATACCCTCAACTTTCAGCAGCAAGTTGACCTCATCGATAAGCTGAACCGTTCTGTCAAAATCTCTGACATTCCCACAGAAGGTACTAAGCAGAAGCCCGACTTCGATAAGATCGTCATCTACCAGTTCAATAATAAACCGGACATCTCAGTCACTCCTGTCACTTATATTGACAGTAACCTGATTTTCAAACAGCCGGAGTGGAATAAGGAAGGGTACCTCATGGACACAAGCGCAGGGCTGCTGCAACAAACCATCACCAATAGTTACGATCACTGATGCTGAAAAATCTATCCATCCAGAATATCATCCTTGTCGAGCAGGCTGACATGCTATTCTCGCAAGGATTTAATATCCTTACAGGCGAAACCGGATCGGGAAAGTCAGCCATCATGCATGGCCTGGCGCTTGCCATTGGCGATCGTACCGATACATCAATGATCCGTAAAGATTGCGAAAGAGGGACCGTCGAAGCTATCTTCGATATTGATGGAATGGACCAGATCGCCAACTATCTGGCCGAAGGGGGCATCGAGCATCAACCCGGACAAGATTTAATCATCAAGCGAGAAATTTCAGCCACCGGTAAAAGTCGCCTTTTTATCAACCATCAGCAAGCTCAGCAGTCGTTCCTGCGGCAGCTGGGACAGCAACTGGTCCAGATTGTCGGGCAGCACGCCAACCAAAGGCTCCTCTGCACCGACTACCATCGCAATGTTCTTGACCTCTTTGGCGACCTCGCTCAGCTTATCAGTACGTACAAACATAGCTATGGCAGGGGCAACTGTTTGAGACAGGAATTGGAAACACTGATCCAGCAAGAATCTGCTAGGCTGCGCGATATCGACATCTGCCAAAGCGAACTGGATGAACTCGAAGAAGCTAATATCAAGAATGGTGAAGATGATGTTCTCTTTGCCGAGTATACACTGATGGCTAATTCAGGAGAGGTACAGACCAAAGCGCGTGAGATCAATCAGACCTTCATAGGCGACAAGAAACCTCTTCTGGTGCTATTGAATCAGCAGAAGCAAGCGATGGACTCGCTGGCTGCACTCGATCCGTCACTAAAAGAAACGGCCGCAGCGCTGCAGAATGCTTATCTTGAACTGCAAGAAATCTCCCATACCATGCGCCACTATCAAAACCGGATCCATCACGATCCTGATAAGTTGCAAAAAATCAATGACAGACTGACTTTGCTGAGCAAGCTGAAAAGAAAATATGGCGCGACCCTGACCGAAGTATTGGAATACAAAGAATCGACAAAGCAAAAACTAAAACACTTATTGAATGCCGACGTCGAAATCGACGAAAAGCAAAAGCAGCTCAAGCAATGCGAGTCCGAAACGAATCAACTTGCTGCTGAGTTAACCGCTAAAAGAACTCAAACGGCTAAAAGCTTAGCCAAAGAGATGACAGGCCAGCTTCATTCATTAAATATGAAGAAAGCCGACTTCATCGTCCAGGTATCTCCCCAAAAAAGAACCAGTGACGGCAACGACAAAATCGAATTCTTCCTGATACCTAATGTCGGTGAACACCAAATCGCTTTAAAAGATGGCGCCAGCGGCGGTGAAATCTCCCGCGTCCTCCTCTCCCTGCAAACGATCCTGGCCGGAAAAGAAAATATTCCGACACTCATCTTCGACGAAGTAGATGCCAACATCGGCGGCGAGACCGCCACCATAGTCGGCGAAAAGCTCAAAGCCATTGGAAAACGGCACCAGGTCATCTGCATCACCCACTTCCCTCAAGTTGCCTGCCAAGCGACCCACCACCTCCAAATATCCAAACGAGAGAAGCAAGGACGAACCATCACCGAAGTCGCCGAACTATCCCCCTCTTACCGCCAGAAAGAACTCGAACGAATGGCCGGGAGCAAAGGATAAAGGATTCATCTTTCATCCCTCATCTTTCTGAGATTCGGAGTAGGTACTTATCGTCATTATAACCGCGGAGCCGCAGAGATCGCTGAGCAAATGCAGAGAGTTTTTTCTACGATCAAAATCTCTCTGCGCTTGCTCAGCGATCTCTGCGGCTCCGCGGTAAAATCTTCTATACAACTTTCTAGCCAACCCTTACTAGAATCACTTTCCTATACCCAAACGGTATCTCTGACATCTCGTTCCTACTCCGAATCTCAGCTCATCTTTTTTTCGTGTTGACTAAATAAGCTCAGATCATTTATAGATTTCAAGACAAAACTTTAACTCAATGGTTCAACATGAAATTATTTAAATCATTACCCATCTTTTTTATCTTTTGTTTACCTGCAGTAGTATGGTCAGCTGGGGACTTTGATGAAGAAACATTAGCTGTTGAACAGATTACCCCCAATCCAAAACCGCAAGCTATAGCTGATAAACCAACTCCCTTTAGCCTCAGCTGTAATGCAGATTTCATAGGAAAGTCAAAAATTAAAAAGGGGTTTTTCAAAGATGATGAAATCAAGTTTGCCGAGGCGCAAGTCGAAGCAGGTATGGTTTTCTATTATAATGAATGCTTTTCAGAAGGGGCCAATGTTGCCGTCACCTATGCTGTCACACGTATTGAGTGGGAACAGAACCTCTTTACCAACCAAGATCTCTTCCATACTGTCTCCCTCAGCTTCGGATTCTTCACGAAGAGGGTAGACCGCTGGTTGTGGAAAATACAAATCGCTGCTAACTGCGACACACCCGGAAAAAATTTCACAGGTGAATATATCAACTACGACGGAATCCTTTGGGGCCGCTATGACTATTGCAAGCATATTGGACTGCACTTCGGATTCATTGCCGAAACAGGCATGCGCATGGACAAGGCTTGGCCCATTTTCGGATTTGACTGGCAGATTAATGAACATTGGAAGCTCAATGCTGTCTATCCGGTCAATATTGGTATTAACTACTCCTTCTGGAAATATTGGTCTGTCGGAGCCGACATCCGCTTTTTTAACACCCGCCACCGTATTAAACGGGACGAAGCAGGCTCGCGTGATGTGATCCGTTATGAGAATACCGGTGCCGAATTAGCCCTCATGTACCAACGTGGTAGTATCAATTATAACATCCACGGCGGTTATACTTTAGGAGGCAAATATCGGATCGCCAACCCCAGCAACAACCATCCTAGAACCTATGATTTTAAAGGTGCAGGATACGCAGGCGCTGAAGTAGATGTGAGGTTCTAGGTATACTGCGGGGCGTTGAAATTTTGCGTTTTACGCCTCGTGAAAGCTCTCGGGGTTTGACGCTACGGAAAACGCAAAATTTCAACGCCCCGCAGTATAACACTTTCTAAAGCGCCCTGTAATTCTGGAGTACCGTAGCGGAAGCCCTTATCCAGCAACACGGCAGGTTTTACCCGCTGGCTGCTTAGAAGCACTTCTTCCCCCATTTCTCCAAAAACCACTTTCACAACCATAGCAGGCATAGAAAAAACTGTCGGCCGGTGCAATACCTTGCCTAACGTTTTGGTAAATTCCCTGTTAGTGACCGGATGTGGACTAACTGCATTAACAGGACCTTCAATGTCATCTTGCTTGATCACGTAATAGATCGTTGCTATCAAGTCTTTTAATGTGATCCAGCTAATGTATTGCTCCCCTGTTCCCATCACACCTCCTAAACAAAGTTTAAAAGTGATGATCATCTTTTGAAGTCCGCCACCATGGGCATCAAGGACCATTCCGATACGTAAATTGACCGTCCTGATTCCAACTTCAGCTGCGTAGCTTGAGGCTTCTTCCCATTCCTGGCAAGTGTCGGCCAAAAACCCTGATCCCGGCGGACTCGTTTCATTTAAAATAGTATTCCCCTGACTTCCGTAATAACCTATAGCAGAGGCGCAGACAAAAACTTTAGGTGGATTTTTCAATTGGCTCAATGCTTTAGACAAAAGCATCGTCCCATGGACCCTGCTGCTGAGGATCCGTTTTTTTTTGTTTTTAGTCCAGCGACCTGCAATGTTTTCACCAGCTAGGTGAACGACCACATCCATCCCCTCTAATAATTCTTTATTGATGATCCCCTGCCCCGGATCCCAGGCTATTTCATTGGGCTTGAGATCTGCCCTCGTCCGTACCAGTTTAAAGACTTGATGAGGTCCTTCCTTTAGAAAAGAAACGAGTGCTGATCCGATCAGCCCTGTGCTGCCTGTTACCAATATTTTCATAATCACCTAAAAAAAATCATGCTGTTAG
>JABDDC010000004.1 GCA_013287815.1 Chlamydiota bacterium | reverse complement strand
GTGACGCCATGGTCATGGAGAGGAGGACAGACCAGAGGGTGACAATGGTTTTCCAGTCGGCGATGTAGCTGATGAATGTGGAGAAGAAGATGCCGATGACAACGCCGAGAAATGCGCCGGTAAGGGTTAGCAGCAGTGTTTCGAGGAGGAATTGGGTCATGATGTGGCGCTGATTGGCGCCGACGGCGCGGCGGATACCGATCTCGCGTGTCCGTTCAGAGACCGTAGCCAACATGATGTTCATGATGCCGATGCCTCCGACCAGCAGTGAGATAGCAGCGATGCTGCCCAGGACCAGGTTGAAGGTTTGCTGGGTACGGGTCGCCTGATTGAGGAGTTCCTGCGGAATGATAACCTGGTAGTCTTCGTAACCGCTATGCGATTTCCTGAGGATATTCCTCACGAGGCGGGCGGTATGGTTCATATGTTGCGGATCGCCAATTTGGAGGATCACTTCAGACAATTTATATTTGTTGATGTTGTTGCTGTTTGGCAGGCTTTTTTCTGATCCCAGCGGGATGAAGATGGTCTTATCGAGATTGCGGGTGGTGATGGAGCTGTTCTTGCCGGCCTTCCAATTGGTCGGTTTGAGGACGCCGACGATTTGGTACTGGATATTTTCGATCCTGACTACATTGCCGACGTGTCCATCGGTGCCCAGGCTGCTGGCAATGTCATAGCCCAGGACGCAGACCAGGTTACGCCGTTGGTGGTCGAGGTTGCATAAGAAGCGCCCCTCAGTTGTTTGCAACCCTTTCATAACTCCAAAGGCCTGGGTGGTGGCGACGATTTCAGGAGAAATTTGCGTTTTAGTCCCCATCAGTGATGCTTCAATCACTTTCAGTGGCGCCGCTTCGGTGCTAAGGTAAGGTATATTTTTTTCGAGCTGCTCGGCATCATTCCATGTAAGCCCTTTCGATTTTTTCTTGAGCGCCTCGAGATGTTGTTCCTGGGTCATGGCATTTTGCCGGATAATGATGCTGTTCATCCCCAGCTGTTCAATCTGCTCCAGCGTTTCCTGCTTGGCCCCCTCACCGATTGACAGCATGGCGATCACCGCCGTGACTCCAAAGAGAACTCCAAGGGTACTCAAAAAGGTCCTTAAGCGGTGTAGCATCAAAGAACGGAAACACTTTTGGATGTCTCTGGCTGTCAGCAAAGGCATAGGGTGTTCTCCTTATCAGAGATCATTTTGCCATCGCGCATCCGAATGATGCGGCGGCAGTGGGCGCCCACATTTTCGTCATGAGTGACCATGATGATGGTCGATCCTTGCTTATTTAAGTCTTGAAACATCTTCAGGATCGTTTTGCCTGTTTCGGAATCGAGGTTGCCGGTCGGTTCATCAGCCAGGATAAGCAGTGGGTTGATTGCCAGAGCCCTGGCGATGGCGACCCGCTGCGTTTCACCACCTGACAGCTGGTTAGGCAGGTGGTAGAGGCGGTGACTGAGACCTACCCGTTTAATCGACTGGAGGATTAGTTCTTTGGCATCAATATGTTCAGGCCGATAGAGAAAAGGGACTTCGACGTTATCGTAGACGCTGAGCTGCTGGATCAGGTTAAATGACTGGAAGACAAAGCCAATTTTGGTGGCACGGATGAAAGCCAGCTGCCGATCGTCGAGGTGCGAAATATCTTCATCGTGGAGCCAATAATGTCCGGTAGAAGGTCTGTCAAGGCAGCCAAGCAAATGGAGCAGGGTCGACTTGCCTGATCCGGACGGTCCCATGATGGCCACCATTTCCCCTTGGTTGATTTCGAGATCGATTTGGTTGAGGGCATGGACATGGCCGTGTTCCATCTTATAGGACTTGCTCAGGTTTTTAACTTTGACCAGAGGCTGCTTCATATTTGCTCTTCGTCCTGGAAAGGATTGAGAAGGCATACTATTTCCCCTTCCTGGAGACCGTCGACGATTTCCATCCATTGCTCATTGCACATGCCTGTCGTCACTTTTCTTTTTTCGTAGCCGAAAGATCCCGAAACATAGCAGTAGTTTTCTTTTTGCTCATCAAAAACAGCATGGACAGGCACTGTGAGAGCATCTTGCGCCTGATAGGCAAGGATGGCGGCACGTGTCGTCATGCCTGGCCTTAGCCGTTCATCGACGTCGTCGAGAGCGATGCGCACCTCGAAATATTTTTCAGCCGTAGAGCCATAGTCGGCCAAAGCTAGCACGCCGATATGCGACACCGTACCGCTGAAAATCATCTGTGGGTAGGCATCGACTTCCAGTGTGGCTTTTTTCCCCAGGGCTATTTTATAGAGGTCCACTTCCCTCACCCTGGTTCTGATGACCATCGAACTGAGATCGGGAAGATCCATTAAAGCCTGGTTCCTGACGAGGACATCGCCTATGCGCGGTTTTCTTTTTTGGCTGTTGCGGTATTCTTCACGATGGACGACCATGCCTGGACTAGGTGCAACGATATTGGTCATTGAAAGTTCTTTTTCTGCTTCTCTAAACTGTATATTTAAATCTTTCAGAAGCTGTTTTGCCTGTTTCAGGAGCCCAAAGGCTTTTTCAGCTTTATAAGCTCCGGCTTTCGCGACCTCTTCCTGCTTGGACTTGGTCCGCTTCAGATTGGCTTCGGCCTTTTTGATGAGCATTGGAATGACGTGGTTGACATAACTATCATATTGCAGCTTTGTGACTTCATAGGCTTCCTGCTCCTCGACCAGTTTTTTCTGAGCCTGCTTCAGCTCTGTCGGATTCAGAAATCCTTGCTCTTGCAATGCGATTAGGTCGTTGGAGTATCCGCTGAACTCTTCATATTTCATATAGGCTTTTTGCATGGCACCTTTCAAACGAGAAATCTCTGCCGGACCATCCCCGTGAACCACTTTTTCCAGTTCATGCTCGGCTGCTTCCACATCAAAGGCAGCAGTCATTTTGTCATGTTCAGCCTGCTCTTTTTCCCACTCATAAGTTTGCTTTTGGGTGATGATGAGTCCTTCCTGCTCTTTGATCTGCATCCTGATCTTTTCGATCTTTTCCTCAAACGGAGTAGGATCCAACATCACCAGGACTTGTCCTTCCTGGACATTGACCCCATCGGAAATAAGATCGATGATTTTGGCCTGGTCCCCCTTAATGGTCGATGCAATGCTGGTCGAACGGGCAGCTTCCAGTTCACCGACAGTCTTGACTGAGACTTCAAAGTTCCGTTTGCCAATCTCTACTGTAGGAATATCTACAGTGGTATTTTTGCGTGAACTAAAATACCATGTGACGGCCAGAACAAGAACAACAGCAAGGATGATTATATAATTCTTTGGTATCTTCATATTATTCTATACATGGTTTGTCAATTAATAATCCGATCGCAGCCAGCAGCTGATACTCGCCGATGATGTGATCGATCAAAGCGGTCCAGTAGGTCTGCTCCGCATTGCGGAAATTCTTTTCAGCCTGGATGACATCGAAGTTGTTAGCCATGCCGCGGTCGAATTTCAGCTTGGCAAGATGGAGTTCCCCTTGCGTGGAGTGAATCTGCTCTTCTTGCAAAAGGATCCGCTTATTGCTCCGCTCAAGCTGGCGCACTGTCTTCTTCACTTCCAGAGTCAGGTTCGCTTTTGTTTGCTCCAGGTCGCGCGCTGCATTATTAATCGCCGTCATGCTTTGGTCGTAAGCAATTTGATCTCCTAACGGATCGAAATCAGTCGATGTGGTAAAACCGATATTGAATGAACCGTCCCTGTTTCTAGAGCGAAAAGAACGGGTTAAAAATTCGTGCTTTCCATGGCTGTTATAGTTAAATTCCAAATTCAATTCAGGCAAGAGGTCCTTCTTGGCGAGAGCCGCCAGCCGATAGCTTTCTCGCCATACATCGATACCCTGGTCGATTTCCGTCCGATTTTTCAAGGCCAAATCAACGGCTTTATCGATTTCAATGTTATTTTGCCTATAAGTTAAGTGAACTTCGACATCAAATTCGGTATCCATAGGGAGGGCTAAAATATCGCGGAGGGCATCTTCCAATTCTTGCAGCCTCTCCTGAGCCCCCGTCAGAGTATCTTGAGCTTGACGCAGCTCAATTTCTGCACGGTAAACATCCAGGGCATCGGAAAGTCCAATTTTTTCCTTTAACTTGGCGGCCTGATAATAGGTGCTTATCCTCTGATGTGACTCATCACTTAATTCCACAGCCTTTTTTGCTTTAATAACGTCGTACAGGGCAGTAATGGTTTTAATAATCAGCTGGATCTGCGCAACATATAGATTTCGACGAGCCGACCTCATCGCAAATTCAGCCCCTCTTATTCCTGCAAGCTGGTAATCCTTGCCAAAACCCCTTAATAGAGGCATTTTAAACATCACGTTGAAGTTTGAAGCATAATGATTTTGAGATTTTATAAATTTCGGAGCAAAAGAGACACTAAATCCCTCTTTGAATTGCTTGGAAAGATTTACTCCTCCTCCAATATCAAAGCCCACATCATTGCTTCCCCCATGATAGCCGGCTTCACTGTTGGGAGAAATGCCCAAGTCAAAGGCCGCATCGGCTATCTGAATCTGATATTGACTATTGGTGATATTCTCAGTAGTGCCGATCAACTGCCGGTTATAGTTCAATGCACGGCTTAATGCTGCCTCGAGATTAAGAACTAACCTCTCATTGACCTCACGGCACTCCTCCTGCCCCCAGG
The DNA here is from genome assembly GCA_013287815.1 of Chlamydiota bacterium. Classification (GTDB taxonomy): domain Bacteria; phylum Chlamydiota; class Chlamydiia; order Chlamydiales; family Parachlamydiaceae; genus JABDDC01. The sequence continues at coordinate 76,317 of JABDDC010000004.1, read as the reverse complement.
CAGGAACAACCAGACATAGAAAAATTAACATCCACCACTTACGCATTATCCACCTATAGGAAAAACACAATAATGGATAAGAGAGAAAGGCGCAAGCAAAGGATGAGGAATGAAGGACGGTCCGTCATCCCTCATCCCTCATCCGTCCGCCCTACCGTCTTTCTTCCGAAAGTGCGGTAGAAGGGAAAGTTGGCCATGGCGAGGAGTTCGGCATCGCCTGGGCTATCCCCATAAGCATAGAGTTCGTATTCAATGGAACCGAGATATTCTAAGAGGCGCCGCTTTTTTTCGGGACCGCGGCAGTTGAGTCCGTTGAGTCTGCCTGTGACTATTCCGTCTGGGGAGACAGCCAATTCAGAAGCGAGGCAGGCTTCGAATCCGTGCTTGGCTCCCCAATATTTGAGGTAAAAGTCAGGTGCCGCGCTGACGAGGATGCAGCGATGGCCTAAGGCCTTGTGCCACTTGAAACACTTCATCCCCTCCGGTTTAAGAAACTGATCTAACTTCTCTTCAGCGTATCTTTTGCCTAGCTTCTCTAAATGATCGATCGGAATCCCTTTAAAAAAGCGGGTGAGGATGGCTTCTTTAACCTCTTGGCGGGAATAGATTCCAAAAATAAAAGCCAAAAAAACTGGAGTTAGAGGAAACAAATTGAAAATAGTATTGTAAAAACCAGCAGCAAAAAAAAGAAAAGGCAGAAAGGAATCCCTATCTGTCAGTGTCTTATCAAAATCGAAAGCAGCGATAGTATCGAAGTTATTCATCTATTTAATCTTGATATAACACATAAGATATTTTATGCAAATACATGAAATATCACGACATTCTTTTGACTTTAGGGCCTAAGCATGGTATGAATATTTTTATTATGGCTGATTTTACAATTGATTTTTTTGCTTTAGGAATATTGGCATTAATACTACTGGCCCTAGTATTAATCAAGTTCTTTTTTTTCCCTACTAAGCGCGAACCTGCTCTTTCCTTTTCATACATGCAGTCAAATCTTCAAGGGTCATTGAGACTGAAGCTTGCGCCTCTTCCTTCCTTATTGCAAAAACTGGCACTCATTGCCTTGATGATTGCCTTTATTGATCCTCACTTGTCGATCCCTCATGAACCGGCCGGAACAAACAAGCCTGAAGAAACGCCGACGAAAGGAATTGCCATCTATCTTTTGTTGGACCGTTCTGGATCAATGTCAGGGGAAGTGAGTACACCTTCGGGACAGATGCCAAAAGTTGATCTATTAAAGAAGGTGACAGCCACATTCGTTCAAGACCACCCATCAGACTTGATTGGGTTGATCGGCTTTGCCAGAGTTCCGGAAATCATCTTGCCGCTGACACTGGATCAAGGCGATTTGCTGACAAAATTGAGTCAATTCCATATTGTCACCGATCCCAATGAGGATGGCACTGCAATGGGTTACGCCATTTTTAAAGCAGCTAACTTGATTGCCGCCACACGCGACTTTGCCAAAAATCTTCCCATTGATGCCAGGCCAGCATATGAGATCAAAAATTCGATTATCGTAGTGGTGACAGATGGTTTGCAAGATCCTAACAGGCTGGACTATAACAACCGCCTTCGTACGATTGAATTAGATGACGCTGCCAAATATGCCAAAAGCCAGGGAATTAGGGTTTACATTGTCAACGTAGATCCCTCAATTGCAAACGAAGAGTTTGCGCCCCAAAGAAAACAAATGCAGGAGATCACGGAACTGACAGGAGGAGAGCTGTTCCTGGTCGATGAAAGTACAGGGCTAGAGGAGGCTTATCGTGCAATCGATTCCCTTGTGAAAGAGAAAATCCCCTTGGCAGTCACTCTGCCCGAGGAAAAATCTACGCATGAACGGATCAGCTTATTTTATTATTTTATAGGCTTTGCACTGATGCTGATTTTTCTTTCGATCACGATCGACTCTCTGGTTATTCGGAGGGTTCCATAAATGGAAATTAGAGATTTTACCTTCAATGCACCCGTCGCAGCTTTTTTTATCATATTGGTCATTCCAATCATTCTGATGCAAATCTATCTGATGCGCTATCGGTGGAAAAAGATCGGATCTTTCACCAAAACTTCCCTCTTATCCACTTTGTTGATTGGAAGGTCGCGCCTTTATACACTTTTAAAAATGGCTGGATGGTGCATACTTTGGTTGATGGCATGCCTGGCTTTGATGGATCCCATCGGCAACCTCCGTTACAGAAATTTAGAAATACCAACAACAGAGGAAAAAAAACCTGGGTACCGACTTCACGAGGTCATTTTTCTAGTCGACACCTCAGCCTCGATGTCAACTCCTGACGGCCCTTCAGGCCAGACTAGACTGGCCAGGGCGCAAGAAATCATGGACAATTCCGTCAGGCAGCTGAAAGGCCCGACGATCGCTCTCTATTCGCTGACATCGGTTTTAACTTCAGTTGTTCCACCAACATTAGACTACTTGTTTGTCAGGCTTATGATAAAAAGTTTGCATTACGATGAGGGCGAAGTAGGAGGAACACTTTATAAAGCTGTTTTGACGGAACTAATAAAAAAAGAATTCCCATACCCTTCCAATAAACTCTATAGCATTGTCATTCTTAGTGACGGCGAGGATAATGATATCGAAAATCTGAAAGGGACAGAGAGGACTAAAGCAATCAATGTGATTACTAACCTTTTCCCCAATCCAGAGCAGTATCATCTGCGCGTTTTCACTGTAGGCATCGGATCTACGACTCCACAAATAATACCAAATACCCGGTATCAAGGGAAACCGGTTCTTTCTGCTTTGCAGCCAGACCTTCTGCAAGCCATAGCAGAACGTAATCGAGGGGCTTATCTCGCGGCGCAAAACGAAGTGACTTGGACACTTTCCCAAGAGCTTGTCGATAAGATCACGCAAGATCCCCCACTGGAGCAAAAAGAGATGACACAAGAAAGAAGGGTGGTCACAGCCAGGCCGCAGGATATTATCTACGACCTTTACTTCCAGATACCTTTAGCACTGGCAATCATCATTTTATTAATGATTTTTATCTTACCCGATGCGCGGTGGGAATGAAAATAATCCTAAAAATAATGATCTTATTTTTTATTGTCATAGGATCGACACACGCCGCACAAGACCTCTTCCTGCCTGGCCAGCAAGCAGAAGCCTATGCTCAGGCTAACGACTCAGAACAGTCAGCAGAAATTTATGATAAAATCCTTAAACTCACCCTGCCGGAATGGCAGAAAGCCATCGCTCTTTATGACTTGGGCACGGCTAGGTTAAATCTTGATCAAATCGAAACGGCTTACCAACTATTCCAGGAAATCAAAAAAGGGGACGTCTCATCCCCCTGGCTTTTGCGCGACCTGGAATTAAATATAGCCCTCTCTTCCTTACTGGCCGCTAAAAATAGTGCTGCCAGCTTGCAAGAAGGGGCTATTTTAGAATCACCAGACCTGCTATCACAAGTACAGTCGGCCATCCACCATCTTAAAGTTGCAGATGCCCTAAATTGCCTGATTAACCGGCTTGAAATTACAAGCGATGCCACTATACAGTGCAGCCCTCCCTCTTATATCATTGTACCTCTGCAGCAGGCTTATCGATTGATGGGTGAATTAAAGACGAGATTGTTAAGAGACTTGTCGGCATCGGAGAAAAATTCTCTACTGCTGCTTATAGATGGACTTGGGAGCCTTGCAGAAAAACTAAAAAAGCAAAGCGATATCAAACAATACGTCCCTTATTTTTACTATCAGGCTAGTACGCTGCTTCCTCTTTGGGATAAACTCAAAAAAGAAAAACAGTCTAAAGAGAAGTTCGATCAACTAATGATCGACTTGGCAGAAGGGCACATCGATCAAGTTTTCGAACAAGCCAACGCTATCGAAAAACAACTGGGAGCCAAACTCGGTGAACACTCCATCGATTCTTTGATCCTCGACTACCAGCTTCTCTTGTTTACTGAGCCTCTCTTTACCCAAAAACTCCAGTCCCTTCTGGCTTTGCAAAAGCAAATCAAGCCCGAAGAAAAGCAAAAAGAAGCGTTTGAACTATCACGGGACTTTATTGAAAAGGCAATTTCTTTAAATGACCAAGGGCAAGCAGACAGCGGACGTTTTTACCTGGCTGCAGCTCTTAGCCAAGTGCAGGCTACGAATTTTAAACAATCTACTGACGACCCGATCATAGTTTTGGAAAATGCCCTGGCAGCAGAAAGGAGCGCCCTGCAGCTCAATCATCTCTACTCCATTGCTCCAGAGAAAGATAGAAATTTGGAGATGCAGCAGATCGTGACAAAGGCACAGCAGAAAGTCGTGGAAATTGTGCCGCAGTTTGTTACAGCGGTTTTAATAAAAGAACAAAGTCTTTTTAAAAATAAAGAATGCCAAAATACACCCTGGAATCAGGCCATCCCCCTCTTTGATAAAGGGTCACGGGAAGCAAAAGGGGCCAATGCACTATTTGCAACCATCCCCCCATCTTCCGAAGCTGCACTGGACAATCAAACCGCCACTATCAAATACTGGAAGGAGGTCCTCAGAATGCTGAAAAATCCTCCCAGCAAAAGCCAAGTACCTAAGCAACCAGAAGTCCAGCCAAAATCTATTGATCAAGCTCCAAATAATCCAGAAGATACCCTGCTGCTCTTGCAGGAAATGCAGCTGCAAGATAAGAAGGATAATTGGCAGATGCCGAAGGAATTCAAGTCATGGTAAGCCATGCCCAAATATTTAAACACAAAGGCAAAAAGGCACAGAATATTTTTAAGGCTTTCTGTGATCCCTGTGCCTCTGTGCCTCTATGTTTAATTAAATGTGGGGCTTTAACACTTTTTCTTTGTGTCTTTGTGTTTAATAATATTGACGCATCGAATATTGATTCTGGCGTAAATCAGAATCTAGGACAGGAAAATTATCCTGTGACAGGCACCATCACCGTCACACATGCTAAAAATGAGAATATCGATACTTCATCTTTCAATCTGGGAGATAATCAAATCGCACCCACCTTTGTTAAAGATATGCCCTTGTCTAATGACCAAGTGATCTCTATCTACTCATTCACGTTTCCCGGCCAGCCTCCAGGACTTTATATCCTCCCCGGCGTAACTGTCAAAGTGGGCAATAAAGTCTACCAGAGTGTACCATCCACTTATGAAATTATGGGAGCGGGATCTGCTGCCCAGGTGACCCCTTCAACACAGCAAATATCCACCAAGCAGGGATCTCCAACCCTTGAGTTGGAAGCCAAAGTGCAAGGTCCTTCCACACTTTATCCTGGACAAAGGTCGAATCTGTTCTACCGCATCCTCTACAATCGAAGCATTGATCTGAGCGAATCCAATCTCCCCTTCGTCCACCCCAAAGAATTTCAGAAAATCGGCGATGCACACATCAAGGACTATCAAGAATCTGTCTATACTGTACAAGAAATCTCCCAGGAAATAGAAGCTATCAATCCGGGAACCTTTGATTTCGGCCCCTCCTCTATCGCAGGTTATACCTACGATGCCGACCCTTCGGGAAATAAAATCTACAATCCCATCCCTTTGCAAGCTGTCGCTCCTGTTGTTAAATTAGTGGTCCATCCTTTTCCTAAAGAAAACCAACCCTTCAGCTTTGACGGCACTCTTGGCTCCTTAAAAGCTGAGGTCAAGATGATCTCTCCGGAAACAATCAATGTGGGTGAACCGATCAATCTCACCCTTACTATTACCGGCTTAAACAATCCCAAACAAATGAAATTGCCAGACCTTAGCTGTCAGCCGGGATTTAGCGGATTTTTCCTTCCGAATGACCTTCCTCCAGCCCCAGGAGGGAAGCAGGGTGTTGCTGAATTCCAAATTAAAATGGTCCCCTTGACCGATCTTGTCAAAGAAGTCCCTTCGATTGAAATCTCATCCTTCGATACCGCATCAGCCCAATATAAGGTACAAAGGACAAAGTCTATCCCCTTAAAAGTCAATCCATCGGAATATTTGGCTTACACCCAATCAGCAAAGCCAAAAGTAGAAGTATCGACTCCTGACTGGAATAAGGTTTGGAGTGCTCCATTTAAACCGCCTTATCCCCTTGAAATGGACAGCCATTTTATTTCGACCTCCTATAAGACCTTGTCCTGGATGGAAACCTCCTTTGCTCTGCTCATCATTCCATTAGGAATTTTATTACTTCTGATTTTACAGAGGCTTCACTATTATCTTATCACCCATCCCCTGCCGACAAGACCCCGCAGTGAAATACTGCTCGACAAAGCACTGCATGATAAGGGATTGTCTCCTATGCAGTCGATAACGATTCTGGAACAAGCTTTTTGGTGGCTTATCCACGAAAAAGGTTTTTTGAAAAATATGCCTAATGAATTGGAAGCGCTGCCAACCGAGGGATGGGTAGGCAAGGTGCGTAACTTCATCCTGCAGCTGCAGAGCCTGCAGTTCAGCCGCAACAAACAGTTTGTCCTGTCCGAAGTACAGGCTCAGGCCCGCAGCCTCGCCGGTGAAGGGTAGGATTATGCATTATTACCTGCATTTTTATTTTATAGTGGCTAGCACACTTCTCTTTGGAGAAAATCCCCTGCTGCAAAGGGCAAATGAGAACTATCAAAAAGGATTAAAGGCTTCCACATGGCAGGAGAGGCTCACTTCTTTTAATGATGCCTTGCTGCTTTACACTGAAATTGAGAATAGCGACGGCCCTGCGCCGCAAATTAATAAAGAACTTGGCGACCTTTATTTTGAACTCACGGAATATCCTTGGGCCATTCTTTACTATGAAAGAAACCTGAAACAGGCGCCGGACGACCTTTACACATTAAACCATCTTAATGCCGTTCAAAAGAAATTGGGGCTTAAGCTCACAACCCTTAAGGAAAGGCCTTTATGGCGCGTCGCCTTGCTTGATTCGCTCATTTCACAGTCTACTCGCCTGAAGTTGTTTTTCTTAGGCTCTGTTGTTACCATCGCCCTGGCGGCCTTTTCTATCTGGAGTCCCAAACCAATCATTAAAAAGGGTTTATTCCTCTTTTGGGGCCTGTCAGCCCTTATTTTACTTAATTACTTCATCTTGTTTTATTTAACCCCGATTGAAGGGATCATGGTAACTGCCAGCGGACTCTATCGCGATGCCAACCCAAATGCTTCCCAGGTAGTTCCCTCACCCATCCTTGCCGGAGAAAAAGTGCGCGTCATCGATACCAAAATTGAAGGATTTTGGCTCAAAGTCATCAACACCGATGGGCAGCTGGGGTATGTGCGAGTGGCGTCAATTAGAATTATTTAAGGGCTCGTAGTGCTTTTGGGAAGTAAGAAGTACCCACGTTTAAGGGGGGCAAAGCCAAACACTCTCTCTGACAAGCGTAAAGGTTAAAGGATCTTGTCCAAAGATGCTTTGCAATAATCCGTCGTCTTCTATTGCCTTCTTCACACATGGACGTAGTCGATCCTGCTCTTCATGATGTTTCTGCATTGTTTCTCTTATCTTTGCACCGTCTATCTCAGCAAAACATTCAGCCAAGGTTTCTTTTCCATTTAAAATAATCTTTAAATACTCCGGATTTTCCAGGTTTTTTACATATTGTGTCTCTTCAAGCATTGTCTTGAATGAAAGGGATCAGACGTGCAGATCGGTGTGCAAAAGGTATATGTTTTCTCTAGGTGACTTTAACTACCTACCGAGTGAGGGAAAATATAAACTATAGAGCCCTCCGGGCCCAGACACAGAGTAGCCGTGGCTATCAAATTTCCCTTTGGACATTTAATCTTGGATGATGTAAAATAAAAGTAGATAAAAGTGATACAAGCATTCTGTTATTTATGCAACTTCGCCACTAAAATTCACCCTATAACAAAAAAATGTTTTTATTATGGAATCCATAGAAAGAAGGGCCCTATATAATTTATTACGGATGAACTGGTTGACAGACCCGACCATGACGGTAGAGCCATGGCAGATCGAAGACTACCGATTGCTTCCGACACCCATTCTTTTTGAACGTTTATTGAAGTTTTCCATCACTCTCGATAAAACCAGCTTCCTGGCTTATGCCGATGAAAGTGATTCACCGGAAGATCTGACGGACTTGCTCACCAGCGATTTAGAGCTCAAAACCGATCAGGAAGATCAGATTTACCTATTAGTGTTCGAATTGTGGCGTCGGCTCCTTCCAGAAAAACCTTCCCTTTCTATCCTGTGCAACGATCTCGACTACCAAATCTACCTTTACGACCAGGGCGAGCTGCCCAATACAACCGACTTGCCTGATGCATTGAATAACTTTATCATGGTCTTGAAAGAAAATATCGACGAAGGAATCGAGGCCAAAGAGGCGTTCAGACTGATTTCCACCTATTGCGCTCATGATCTGGAAAGCTTCATTTACGACTTCATCTCCGACCAGATTGATGAAGACAATGATTCCTATGTACACGACCTTCTGGATGACTTTTCACCTTTCCTGAGCGGCAACAAATGGTTTGAACTTTTGCGTGCCCGCTTCCTTGGCCACTCCAACTTAAAAGTTGCTCACAAGATATCGTCGGAGATTATTGAAAACAACCTTGACGAAAAAGACATCGAATTTAACATCGAACTGATGGCATTTTTAGCTGAAACGGCCGAGAGCCACGCCTTTAAAAACCTGATCAGGGAAACAGCGCCCCTCATCCGTACCGAAGAAGATTTTCAGGATATATTGCACATCTGCGCCGATTACTGTCACCGCCTGGATGAGGAAGATGAAGAAAAAGCGATCGATGCAATTTTACAAAAACGCACCCACATACCTTTAGAGAAAGCATTTGAACGAACCAACGACGATTTAGACGACCTTTTTAATATTTTTGAGATCCAAGCCGGCCCAAAAGTGAAAAATTGAAAGTATTTTTCCAACTTCAAATCATTGATTATAAAGAATTAGCGAAATCGTAATTTTTTTACAGAAATGATTTAAAATCAATATCTTAAATACAGCCTTTAGACGTAGATAAAATAATCAATGATCTTGACTTTAATGGACAAAAATTAGATACCAAAGGCTTTCCTACAACATATTGTAATTTGTCGATCGCCAAACCACAATATATTGTATTTTAACTAATATAACCATCCTTAGAGGAGACTAAATTCATGATCAGACCCACAGCGCGAGCAATGGCTACAGCTTTGCGTACTTACCACCGTCCTATTAGAGAAGGCGACACCCAATTAGAATCTTGGGATCAAGTCGTTGACCGCGTAATTTCTCACCAACGGTGGTTATGGGAGCGTGCTTTAGGGCGAAGACTCAATGAAATTCAGGAAGATGAACTCGAAGAAGTAAGAACACTGATCCTCAACCGCCAAATTGCTCCGGCCGGTCGCACCCTATGGCTGGGTGGCACTGAGCTTAGCCGTACCCGTGAATCGAGCATGTTTAACTGCTCTTATACTCATGTCGAAACAGTCTACGATGTCGTTGACGTCCTCTGGCTTCTCCTCCAAGGATGTGGCGTCGGATTCAGACCTATCACCGGTACCCTCAACGGATTTAGAAAACCTCTCCATGAAATCCGCGTCCTCCGCTCCAACAAGACGGGCAAAGGGGGCATCCAAAATAACGTCGAATCGTACGATCCCGAAACACAGACTTGGACCATTAAAGTGGGTGACTCAGCCATCGCTTGGGCTAAGGCCGTCGGGAAACTGGTAGCCGGTAAATTCCCTGCTAAAACACTGGTGCTCGACTTCTCTGAAATCCGTCCTGCCGGCACACGTCTTAAAGGATACGGCTGGATCTCCTCAGGCGACGAACAGATCGCCAAAGCATTCAAAGCGATCGCTAAAATCCTGTCCGACCGTGCCGACCAGCTACTCACCAGGATTGATATTTTGGACATCGTCAACTGGCTTGGAACTATCCTCTCCAGCCGCCGCTCTGCCCAGATCGCCCTCTTCGAATATGGTCAGCCGGAATGGGAAGACTTTTCCCTCGCCAAGAAAGAATGGTGGCTTAAAGGCAACGCCCACCGTCAGCAATCCAACAACAGCCTCCTCTTCCGCGCTAAGCCAAGCAGGCAAGAATTGGAAAAAGTGTTCCAACTGATGATCGATTCGGGCGGATCCGAGCCGGGCATCATCAACGCTGCCGAAGCAGAAAGAAGAGCCCCCTGGTTTAAGGGATGCAACCCTTGCGTCGAAATCCTCCTCGGTAATAAGAGCTTCTGCAACCTGACTGAAGTCAATGTCCTAGCCTTTAAAGGGGATAAAGTAGGCCTGGAAAGAGCCCTTTACCTAGCCGGTAGAATGAACTACCGTCAAACTATGGTCAATCTGAGAGACGAGATCCTCCAGGAAGCGTGGCACCTCAATAACGACTTCCTACACCTGTGCGGCGTCGGATTAACCGGCGTCAGGGCCCGTCCCGACCTCACAGCCTATGATTATAAGAGAATGCGCAATATCACTGTCAGTGCAGCTTACAGCATGGCCAATGAGCTTAACTCGCCATTGCCCAAGAACGTTACCTGCATCAAGCCCAGCGGTACCATCAGCAAGATCATGGGAACCGAAAACTGGGGTGAAGTACCGGAAGGGATCCATATGCCATTGGGTAAATTTATTTTCAATAACATCACCTACTCCAAGCATGATCCGCTTGTTGGTAAATTCCGCGCCGCCGGCTACAGCGTCGTCGAAAAGCCTTATGAGCCGGAGTCTGTCCTGGTGAAATTTCCTGTCAAATTCGAAAACGTCCCCTTCACCAGAATGAACGTTACCAGAAAGAACGGCAAGGTAGAAGAAGTCGAGGTCAATACCGATTCAGCTGTTTCCCAGCTCGATCTCTACGCCCTCCTCCAAACCACCTGGTGCGAACAAAACGTTTCCAACACGGTTTCCTATGATCCATCAGAAGTGCCGGCCATCATCGACTGGCTCCTCAAAAACTGGGACAGCTACGTTGGTGTATCATTCCTCTACCGTAACGACCCAACCAAAAACGCGGAAGACCTCGGCTACGCCTATCTGCCGCAAGAGGTTGTCACCAAAGAAGTCTTCGATGCCTATAGCGCCAACCTCAAAGAGATCGACTACTCGGGTATCCATATCCGCGACGACGATCACGCCGAAGCCTGTGCCATGGGCGCGTGCCCGATAAGATAAAAGGTGAAAGGATGAAGGATGAAGGATAAAACCTTGGTCCTTCATCCTTTTACTTTTAAAAACCGACGGCTTTTAGCTCTGGTATGCGGGAAATAGAATAACAGCTGCGGCAGCGGTTTAAGAGACCTCTCTTCATCCTAGAAACGGCGATTGGAAGGGGGTGCCAGACGCAAGATTTTGGTTCTTTGTATCTTTGCGTTGAAAAATGCGCGGCTTTTCGGGTACGGGTACGAATTGGGTTTATGCAATTTGGATGGGTTTGAATTTGGATTTGTAGTCGCAGGCGACGAGGATGTAGTCGATGCCGTTGTACTTGCCGAAGAGCGGTATATCGGGTTTGACGTTATGCATGTGGCCGAAGACGCAGGTTTGGACGCCATACTTTTCCAAAAGTCGGGTAACGGGAGTGTCTTGCATGTCAGGTCCGATGGGCGGGTAGTGGGTCATGGCCATGCGCTGCTTGGTATAGGGAGAGATGGCTTTCAAGCTCATTTCCAAGCGCCCCAGCTCCCTTTCAAAGATTTTTTCCATTTCGGCTGGATTGCTCTCTTCTGTCAGTTTTTTAGACCGCTTGTTTTCTTTGTAGTCGATCACACCTTTAAAATTGAGCCCCGGGACATCCCAAAGACGCGTACCGGCGATGCCTACCCCTTCCCAGGTGAAACTATTATTTTGCAGCAGTTGGCATGAAGGAGGTAAGATGGTCTTGATTTTACTAAGAGATCCCCACCAGTAGTCGTGGTTGCCGCGCATAAGCAGCTTAGTTCCGGGTAAATTTCCGATCCAGTCGAGATCAGGCTTAGCCTCTTCAATCGTCATGGCCCAGGAGATGTCACCGGGGATAAGGACCAGATCTGTAGGTACCACCATTTCGCGCCACGACTTCTCGACCTTTGCGGTGTAGCCTTCCCACTGTTCGCCAAACACGGTCATTTCTTTATTGGGAACGCCGAAGGAGAGGTGAAGATCGGCTATCGCCCAGATGGACATGAGGCTTTCCTAAAAAATAAATCCATCGGGCAAAGTTGCTCCCCGTGGAACGATGATGATGCCGTCACGGACGTAGATATTTTCATTATCGTGATTGACCAGATTCTGCCTATTGATAAGCTGTACCCCTTTGCCTATATAGACGTTTTTATCGATGATCGCTTTTTTTATGACACTATTTTCACCAATTTGTGGGTGGCGTGGGAGGCGGACGACATCACTAATAGTAGAAGTGTAATAATCATTCCCCATCACATAAGAATCTTTGATAACCGTTCCTTTGTGGATAACGGAGCGCGGGCCAATGATGCTTTTAGAAATTTCATCGGCCTCGATCAAGGCCCCTTCGCACAGGATAGTTTGTCGGATGATAGTATCGGAAAACTTAGCCGGAGGAAGGTCGTAGCGGCTAGTAAAGATAGGTCTCTGTTCGTTATGAATGCTAAAGAGGGGTTCCGGATTGGTCAATGCCATATTAGCCTGATAAAACGCTTCAATCGTGCCGATATCTTCCCAATACCCATCGTAGAGATAGGCGGCGATACTACCTTGCTGCACTTTGGTAGGAATAAGATGCTTTCCAAAGTCTGCCCGAGTATCAGCCTGTAATAATTCCACAAGGGCTTTTCGCTTAAATAAATAGATGCCCATAGAGCCTAAGTAATAGCGTTTACCGGCGATATTTTCACCGGAGAGAACTTCAGGAGGGCTGCGGAATTTCTGCAGCGTCACTTTATCTTGCGGTTTTTCGTAGAAGTCGGTGATATTGCAATCCTGGTCTGCTTTAAGAATGCCCATTCGCGGGGCTTCTTTGCTGCTGACAGGCAATGCAGCCACGACGACGTCCACGTCTTTTTCTATGGCGAAATTGATCATTTCCTGAAAGTTGATATTGTAAAGCTGATCGCCGGACAGGATGAGGAAATATTCCACAGGACTTTCAAGCAGATAGTCGATATTTTGCCGCACAGCGTCAGCGGTCCCCTGATACCATGTCTTGTTCATCGGGCGCTGCTCGGCAGTTAAAATCTCAATGAGCCCTGAAACTTTTCCTCCTTGCATATAGGTTTGGAAGATATGTTTATGCAGAGAGGACGAAAGAAATTGGGTTAGGACAAAAATTTTATGGCATTCTGCATGGATTGAATTAGAAATAGGCACATCAATAAGACGATATTTGCCACCAAAATTAACTGCGGGTTTGCAGCGGGTCAATGTCAAAGGATAAAGCCTTGTTCCTTCTCCTCCTCCTAAAATAATGCTGGCAACGAGTTTTTTATCGAGAATCCCGCTTGATTTGCCAATTATTTTAGGCGATTTTCTTTGATTTTTATTAATTGATAAAAGCGTCATAGCAAACCAAAAGTTAGTTTTTTCCTCTTTTTCGTAAACCTAGCATACACAGCATTTTAAAAAAACGTATTTTTTTTATAGATAAAATATGTTATGCCTAATAACTAAAAAGGAGTACTATGGCTCTGCGTTCATTCCCCGATCTCGTTAAGCGCCTGTTTGATACACATAAAAAAAGACGATGGTTCTCCTTATTTATTATTATTATTGTTTTTTTATTATTGATTAAAGCTTGTTTCCATGAAGGGATGATCGTTCATCCTTATAAAATCGCCTTTGATCCCGACTGGGGACAAATCAATCTGATGGAAAAGGGGAGGAATATCTCTGCTTTTTCACGAGTATTGCTTTCAGAGGTGGGCATGATAGAGAAAAAAAGAATCAGTCTTATTCAAACAAATTCAGGTGGCGATCTTTTAGCAGGATTATATGATCATGAATATGACGGGATACTCACCTCTTTACAGCCATCGCCGATCAACCAGGCAACTTTATTATTCTCGGACGTTTATTTCAAACTGGGATCGGTGCTTGTTGTGCGTGCGGGATCTCCGGTCAAAGGATGGAATGAACTCACCAGAAAGATCGTAGGTGTGCAGGCAAATTCCCCAAACATCCTCGATCTGGAAAAAGACTCCACCATACAAATAAAATTGTACGACAATATCTTGAATGCTTTATCTGATCTGGATAAGAGCAATATTGACGGTGTCTTGTTTCCTGCTTTGCAAGCTTACGTGTACGCTACTACTTTTTATGCCGGCAAGCTCAAAATAGTGACAGCTCCCCTTACAGATGAAGGACTGCGGCTGGTAGCGCTAAATACTCCTGATGGAAAGGAGTTAATCGATGAGTTCAATGATGGATTAAAAATCATAAAGGAAAACGGCACCTATGATTTCATTCTCAATAATTGGGGGCTGTTTGATACGGATAAAGTGGCGCAGCCTAAAATCATTCCCCCAACAGAAACTTAAGCAAATCCAGAATCAGGGTAGAATTTCTCCTGTCTCCTGGCTACCAACCCCTTTCTCCCGTTTTTGGCAGGAATAGGAATAGGCCTGATCGTAATAGTCTAATAGGGTGGAAATGGCAGTCTCAAAGTGGTGATTTTGAATATATTCGATAATCTGACCGGTTTTGACGGCACCCAATTTTTTTGCAAGCTTGAGGGTAGCCTGGACCATTTCTTCCTCTGGATGATGGGTATAATGGCGGCTCAGCCGCTCGATCCGTTCTTCTTTAGGGCAGCTTAACCATATCAATTTTCCCAGGGACATCTGCCCCCATAACCCCTGCGGGATGCGGCATTTGCCGATCATCCGGCTTTCATCTTCGATCCAGATGGTCTTGTCAGGATCAAATTGCGATAGTTTAACGGCAATGAGATTCTCAAAGTGTTCGCAAGATGGTTGTTCAGCGCATCCCAGGTGTCCGAAGCTGCTGCCCCGATGAGAGGCAAACTCTTCCAGATTGAGGACTTGCTCCCCTTCCCGCTCCAGCTGCAGAAGCTTTTCTGTCTTGCCGCTTCCTGTCAATCCACCCAAAACGGACAACTGATACTCTTTTTCAAATTGGTCGAGTGTCCATCTGCGAAAGGCCTTATAGCCTCCTGATAGACGTGTACAGCGAAATCCGGCCGTTTCCAAAAGCCAGTGCAACGAGCTGCTACGCATTCCACCACGGGCGCAGTAGATACGAAAGTGACCCGATGGAGAAGCTAGCTTCTCACCCTTTTCTACGAATGATGCAAGTTTTGGTCCAACCAGGTCCAAGCCTAGCTTTAAGGCTGCTTGCCCCCCTTTTTTTTTATAGAGAGTACCGACACCGGCCCGTTCTTCATCAGAAAAGAGGGGAAATGAGATGGCAGCCGGAATATGCCCTTGCAAATACTCTGAAGGGCTGCGTACATCCAGTACCGGTTCTGAAAAATCTAAAAAACTTTCAATGGGCATAAGTCTCGATTAATATTTAAGCTACAGTTTTTCTTGCTCAATGTAAACAGTTTGAGTTGAATGGCCTTGTAATAATTTTACGCACCCTTTGCTTAAATTGGAACATTTGAGAATCTTTAATTTCTGAAATCTCAATAACGATAATTTCCCTAAATCTTCGTTTGTCATAGAGGTTGATGAGGCATCTAACATTTTAAGATTCCTGAAATCCTCATTTGAGAATGTCCTGAAGTCTTGAAACCATGCATTGTTTGATATATACAGCTTAGCTAAGTTATATTTTCTAAGTACATTAAGACAGTTTGCATTCAGATGAGGGCAATAGCTGATATCGAGTGTCTGCAAAAGGAAAGTAAGAAAATAAATCAGGTGACTATTTTTTATGAGTGTACCTTTCAAATAAAAACACTTTAAATTTTTAAAAAGGGGTCTTGCTGATAGGTTATTCTCATTGATGATTTCAATTACAGTATCTTTAAACCAAAGACAATAGCTTAAATTAAGCGCTGTTAAAGGCAATTCGACCAGATGCTCATAAGCGTCAGCAGATAGCTCTTTGCCATTGCATTCTTCGAGGCTGAGATACTCCAAATTATTTAGATATTTAAGATGGGCAACGAAATCATTGCTGACCCAATCGCAAGAATCTATCACTAAGTTTTTCAAAGTATGTCTAATTTTATAAAGGGAATGGACAGAAAGGGCTGTAAGCTTATTGCATCTTTTCAATATCACATTATTTAGCGGTATGCTCATGAACAAATCCAATTGCTCATCTGTGATAACAGAGTGACTCAAATTTATACAGTCAAGCTTTATCTCTTTCAATCGATTGACGATATTCTGTAGGGCGGAATTATCTTTCTGCAGCGAATTGACAATGTATCTGTTAACAAATTGAGTGCAGGCTTTTGGTAAAAAACCCCAGTCCATCGTCTGATGATATTGGCAGTAGGAAATAAGTGATTCAAAATTCTCATCCGTGTAAAGGTTATCATCCTTTTTAAATACGATTACTTCGATCATTGTAATTATATCCATAAAATCATCATGGCGTTTTGCGATTTCATTCATTTCGAGAGAAAACGGATCTTCTGGATAAGTTATTTTACCCGGAATCTGTGAAGGGGTATGAATATCCGGAAGAGAGATAGAACTAGATGGAATAGCTGCATAAGAAATTGATTGGATTTGGGTACTTATCTTTGGCAGATTTGATGATAAGGCGCTTTCCTTTGGTTTTTGAATAGCGTTAGACCTTAGCATTGGTAGCGTCGAAAATTGCTGTGGTTTGACAATTGAAATAAACTGTTCTGTCGAAAAGGGGTCAGCGGGGTTTGAATGACCCTTCACGTTTTTCGGAGAGAATGTAAAAATTCGAGGTTTTTTTACCGGAGCTTTTTGGAACCCTTCTATATTGATTGCCGGTAATGGCTTAACACCTTTTACAGTAATTAGAGGAGGACTAACACTGAAATTACTGGGTAAAAGTGAACTGGATGTACTTGGTGTGCCCGGCGTAATAGCAAACATAATAATTCCTTCTCGTTAATTATCAACATAATACGAGATATTAATATTATTTTTCAATAAAAATTTACAATAAAATGAATTATTACGATTAAAGGCATATAAACTAATGCGTTACCTGAAATTCAAAATCACCTGCCTACTTACCCTTTTGCTTGCAAGCCCCCATATTCTACTCTTTCGACTTTGATTCTTCTTTTTGTTTACGAACCAATTCAAATTCTGTGCTTTGGAAAATTCCATAGCGAATCTTGGAGCTACTTTCTTCAAGTTCCATACCTCTTTCCTGAAGTTCCAGAATTACGAATTTCAATGCACCTGTTGAAGCTAGGACGAGCCCAGCGAATAGATCAATATAATTATTTACCTTTAAAGTAAAAGATGATTCTTTACTTAGCGCTTCAAAAACGTCTTGTGTACAAAGATCGACAGCATCTTCGAGTTCGCGAAATCTTTTTTTTTGTATATCATTAAATTGGGGGTTGTCCGGTAATCTTCTTACTGAGGTATTTAAGACATAGGCTGCAATTGCTTTATGTGTAAGTGGATGCACCATAATTCTCTCCTTATTTTTTTAAGATTAAGTCATCCAAGTCTATCTTCTGGACTCAATTTATTAACCCAGGCTATTATTTTTGCTTGTATATTCATCATTATCTGATCAATTGCTTTAGAATCGATCACTCTACCCTTTGTCAAGGGCATATTGTACTGTTTACCGAGTTTCTCAACAAGGGCCTGTTTATCTCCATCCGTTAACCCTTTTGATTTTCTAAGTACGAGCAATTCATTAAAAAACTGTTTTATTGCTTTTTGTTCCTTAATCTCCGGGAAAGGAATCCTTTGGGATGTGGCTTGTATTTCCATTCTAGCATAAGCCTCCATTAAACGAGGCCCTACATACTTGGAGACCTCAATCATTTTTCCATGCGGAGTCTCTGAATGAGCTTGATGGGCATGGTAAAATCCCATTAATTCATTGACTGCTTGAGAGTAGCCGTTAATATTACGAGCATGTAATTCTTCCATTTGTATATCGTTGACGACAAATCCAATCGCACCGGATGTTACATGGGCCTCTTGAGCAAAGCATTGGGCTTTCATTGAATTAAGTTCTATGGCATTTTGCATCCTGTCAGAAATAATAAGTAAAAAATCTAACCTCATCTTATCTTCTGCATTCAAATCATCTAACTTATCATTCAATTCTATTAACTTATCTTTGAGTTCTTTTGATTTATCCTCGACACCGTGCATCTGAAGCGATACATTGCTGATCTTATCTTCTACATCTGCCAGTTTTCCCATTGTCTTTTCAACATTTCCCCCATTCAGAGAATTATTCAATCTAATTTTCTGATCTTTAAGCATATGTAATGTTAAAGGAAGGTCGTTGATTATTCTTAGCTTTTGCTTAATATCCTTAATCTCCGATGTTATTTCCCCCCATTCCTTTACCGATGTTGAAAATGAATCGCTATCAATTGATGAGATGTTATTAAAGGCAATTAAGTCACGTTCAAGAACCTGTATATTTCTTGTAATTTCTGTTGAATACTCCCTTAGTGGCGTCGCTTTTTTGGGATCTAACTCCCCGATACGTGCCGATTCTGCGGTAGTATTCGTCTTTTGATCTTTTAATCGAGCTATCTCTTCATTCATAAACTTGGAGGCAATACCTAAGATTTCTTTATAAATATTTAGGCAATCACCTGGGTCTACTGTTTTTTGCATTTTTTCTATATTTGCATTGAGTTCGACTCGAGCTTCGATAGTTTCCTTGACCATAGTTTTAAATTTAACTTCAAGTTGGCCATCCACCTTTATGATTAGATCGGGATTTTTGATTCTAATTTGCGAGGCCATATCCGGGTTGTTTTTTATAGAGTTGGATCCATCATCTTTAATACCTTCCTTAAGGGTTTCGTTATCATTTACGAATTGAAGTTCATGGACCATGCTTTCAACGATGACAAACTGTTTTTCAAGTTCCTTACCGGTTGTTGGATCGGCTTCTTTAAGTAGCGAGGTCTTTAAAGCTTCCCAATTTGCGGGGCCTGCATTACGGGCAAACATTACAAGGCTCATCGTATTTTGCATATTTTGCTGGTCGAGTTGGTTTTCAAAGTTATTGAGTTGTTCGATGTAGAATTGGGTATAGGAATTATTGTCGAAAATATAGGCAGAGCTTGCCCCCCATCCTCTCTCTGCAAAGACTTGACGATAGGTTGCGACGGCGTCTATTTCTTTTCCCCTATCATTTTCGAGTCCTAGAGAAAGGTCGCAATCGGACGTGAGATCGGAGCTACCTGCGTTGAGAACCTTTAATCCCTGATATCTGCCTTGGACAATGACAGTAATTTCTTTGATTTCCATTTTACGTAAATCGTTAATGATTTGGAGAGGGATCAACTTTGAAGGGTCGCTCCCCCATCTATGCTTCATCTCTTTCCAACTGCATTGGCATTCCGTTTTAAATGCTTCAATCGCTTTGTGAATATCCTTCTCTTCATAACTAACTCGATTGGAATCAATTTTCAGAGTGGCTTCATTTTCCTTAAGCCAAGCACTGACCTTATGTTCAATTCCTTCAGGAATTTTTGCTTTGCTTGCTTCCTTTGACTCCAATTTCTTTAATACTCCTTGATCGAATCCAAAAACAGAAGAAGAACTTCTTCTATTCCGAGTTATTGAAGGAAGGGAAAGATCTTGTGGCGTATTGACTAATGAGGAGTTCCTTCGATGATCAATGGGTGGAGATGGACTGTGTGTTTCATCCGAAAATAGCGAGAATCTATCTGGGGTTCCTCGGCTTTCTTTTGAATCAGATGAACGCCTAGATGTACTTACATTTAATGAGCCGGAAAAGGGCTCATCATCTTGAAATGGGGATAAAGTTCGGCTGAAGACAGCTGAAAGTCGTCTCGTATTACCGGAAGGAGGCATCAAGAAAATATGAGCATGAGGAGAGAGGGTTTCATTATCAATGAGATTTGAGTGATTGAGTATAGAAGAAGTGCATGAACTTACTTTTGGGGCTGCAGGTAGGAGGGCAGTATTGAAGCGATGCCCATTATTAGTCTGACTTGTAAGACCTGAGAGAGCCGTGCTCGGTTTAACCTCTGAAGATTGGCTTATGCTAGATGCTTGGGTGGCTGAATTAAAATGATTAGAACCGCTTGCACTAGATGTCATATGTACACCTATTTATAATCTTACATAGCTCTATTACGTATTATAACATAATTTAAATTAAGTTTATAATATGATTAATATGATTAATATCATTTATTATTAATCTATTGACTTTAATGAAATAATATTATTCATGCAGAGCTCGGAGCGATAGCTGAGAGCGACCGGTGAATAGCCCATAGCGACCAAAGGAAGCTATGGGTATAAGATAAAAGCAAAAAAGAGCCCGGAGCGATAGCGTAGGGCGACTGGAGAATAGCAACCCTCTACACTCAATCAACCTCGTGAACTATTAGGATTAAGGCCTATTTGTTATCTGATAATCATATTTAACTTTATCAAGAATTTCTTGAACAATCGGACAGGGCTTAATATCCCAGATTAAATTAGCATAGGTATGGACAGAATTATCTGAAGAAAACTTGCCCATGCCGGCAATATTATGGATGGCATATTCTGCCCACAGGATAGGGTCTTTATAGAATTTTTCAACTTTCTGTTGCGTTTCATAATAGCTTTGCAGATCCAAGAGGGTGAAATAGCGGTCCGGCGGACCTCCATAATGCATCTCGATCAATTTATGATATAGATCCCCGAAGACCTGATTCTCTTCTTCCGTTTGAGCGAAGGTGCGGTCACGCAATGCATCGACGGCATGCCTGATCTTGTCATTAGATTCGTAGATCTGTCTCGGATTGTATGAGTTATTGTTATGTAATTCTTTAATTTGCTCGGCATTGGCTCCAAAAGCGAATGGCCACCATTGTGAAGTGATCTCCTCTTCCATCTCAATGTTAGCGCCGTCGCGCGTTCCAATTGTCAGAGCGCCATTCATGGCCATCTTCATGTTTCCCGTTCCGGAGGCTTCGGTACCGGCCGTAGAAATCTGCTCCGAGAGGTCGGCAGCAGGAATGATTAACTCCGCTTTGGTGACATTATAATTCTCAACGAAGACGACTTTAATCAATCCCGATACGGTGGGATCGCGATTAATTTTACGGCCGATGCACCAGATGAGCCGGATGATCTCCTTGGCTGTTTCGTAGCCGGCCGCCGCCTTGCCGCCGATGATGACTGTCCGTTTGATCCGATCATGCTGCGGATTCTGCGAAATCTCCTGATATAGCATTATCAGATGCAGGGCATTCAACAGCTGCCTTTTGTACTCATGAATTCGTTTTACCTGTACGTCAAACAGGGAGTCGATATCAATCAATGGCGGAGGAGAAGAAAAGCTTCCAGAATTATCCCTGAGCTTATTTTCACGGTTTAAAAATTCGATCAGGCGGAGTTTATTTTTCCGTTTGATCTCCATAAATTCTTTGATCGTTTCAGGATCTTTTGCGAAATTGGCTAACTCTTTGATCTTGAAAAAATTGGTGACCCATTCATCGCCAATTCGTTTGGTAATGAATTTGGCCAGCTCTTGATTGCATTCCAGCAGCCATCTTCTTTGGGTAACGCCGTTGGTGACATTGACAAAACGGTCGGGATACATCTCGTAGAAATCTTTAAAGACACTGCTTTTAAGGATCTCTGAGTGCATCTTAGCAACCCCATTGACCTTATGCGAGCCGATAATGGCCAGATGGGCCATACGCACTTTGTCGTTTTCAATGATCGACATGCGTTGCACGCGTGCCTCGTCTTGAGAGAATTTAGATCTGACCTTATTGCAGAATTCCTGATTCAATCTTTCTATAATCCGATACTGCCTTGGCAGCAGGTAGTAAAAGAGATTTTTGTCCCATTGCTCCAAAGCCTCGCTTAGGATGGTGTGGTTGGTGTAGCCTGTGCATGTCTGCGTGATCTCAAAGGCTGTCTTCCAAGGAAGGTCATGCTCCTTCATCAAAAGGCGCATCATCTCGGCAATGACCAAAGAAGGATGGGTATCGTTGATCTGGATGCGGATCTTGTCGGCAAACTGCCTAAAATTGGTGTTGTGAACCATATAGTGGCGGATCATATCCTGAATCGAAGCCGAGACCAACAAGAATTCTTGCTTTAGACGGATCCTTTTGCCCATATCAGTGTTATCATTGGGATAAAGGAGATCGCTCAAAGTGGTGTTTTCAGCTGCCTGGTCAAGCCGGCCGGCATTGAATTTCTGTAGTTGAAAATTGCGCGGCGAATCCTTCGTCGACCATAGACGCAATGTCAAAACTGAAAAATTCTTATTTTTACTAAATCCTACAATGGGATAATCATAGGGCAGCGCTCCTACCTCTTCAGCATTGTCCAATTCCATGATCTCGTCGCCATGGATATTGACTATTGCTTTCGGTGTGCCACAATACTTAACATGGACACGCCGCTTGTCCCCGCGGAATTCCCAAGGGTTTTCATTCAACAGCCAGCTGTCGGGCGCCTCAATCTGGACGCCATCCCAGATCTGCTGTTCGAAAATTCCATATTGGTATCTGATTCCATAAGCCATCGCCGGATAGTGATGAGTCGCCATAGAGTCAAGAAGGCATGAAGCCAGCCTTCCCAGGCCGCCGTTGCCAAGTCCCGGATCATCTTCGCAGCGGATAATATCCCGGAAGTTGCGGTTCATCTTAAACATCACCAGCCTGACAACATCCAAGGAACACAAATTGGTTATATTATTCATGAAAAAGCGGCCCGGCAGATACTCCATTGAAAAATAATAGAGCATGCGGGAGCTTTGCCTGGAAAAAGATCTAGTAGTGGCCAACCAGTTAATCATCGTCTCTTCACGAATGGCATAACAAAAAGCGCTATAAAACTCGCTAGAATCGGCTTCGTCGGCTGTCCGGCCTAAATTATTAATCAAATGGGATTTGATCCTCTTGATTAACTCTTCCGCTAACTGTTCAATGTTGACATCATTCATAATAGCTCTATGTATCTATATTTATTTTTAACTTAGCATAGACGCAATTATTTAAAAAGGTTTTCGGTTCATGCCTGAGATTCGGAGTAGGTACTTATCGTCATTTTACAGGATAAGCAACAGACTATCCCTGGAAACAAGGAATTGAAGCATCTTTTCCAAAATTTCGAATCACTAAATAATGGAAACAAGGCATACAGAAAGGGACATATGGGACGAATGGGACTTATAGGACAAATGGGACATATCGTCCCATTCGTCCCATTCGTCCCATTCGTCCCATTCGTCCCATATGTCCCTTTCTACTTCGTAAGCACATCTTAACAATTTATTATCACTAAACAGAATAATTCGTTACTTGAAATTTCATTTTTCATACAATGCGTGGTTTTAAGGAAATAAGAACATGCACTGGATTCATTATGTATCTAAAGGGGTTTTAATCCTCTTCTTTGGGATTATGATATACGTCACTTTCATTGCTTTTGGACGCAGCTCAGGATCGCTTGGATTAGACATGTCCAAGATTCATCAGAAGAGGCTGGAGCAAACTAAACAAAATGGAGATGTGACGTCTCCATGACACTTTTCTTCATGCTACTTCCCCTTTATCTGTTTGGAAATATCCATTGCTTGGGTATGTGCGGCCCTTTAGTCATGATGATCGGACAGCACCGCTTCCGATACTTTTACTTTATTGGAAGGATCATTTCCTTCAGTCTTGCCGGACTAGTGGCAGGAGAATTGGGAGCTGTGTTATATCTTTATCTTCATGAATATTATTTGGCGGCGATCATGAGCATCGCCGGTGGGATCTTGATCTTGGGAATTGGATTGAATACCCTTTTTTCCTGGTTTGAATTCGGGCAAGTCAACCAATGGAGATGGATGGGACAGCTAAACCAAAAATTGTCATTGCTGATGCTAAAAGATACCGGATGGTCAACCTTCTTCTTCGGGTTTTTCACCGTAGCCCTGCCCTGTGGACAATCGTTAATCGTCTTTTCGGCTTGCGCATTGACCGGCGATGCCCTCACAGGGCTCTTCAACGGATTTGCTTTGGCATTGCTGACCACTCCCTCGCTTTTCCTTGCCATGCATGCGCGGACCCTCTTTAAGTGGCTCAAAAGTTATACTGATACTGTCCTGGGAATCACCTCTATCGCCATCGGCCTGCTGGCCTGCTTTCGCGGCTTCGCCGATATGGGATGGATCTCCCACTGGATATTAAACCCTGACTCTTCACCCTCTTACCATATCGTCATCTTCTAATGAAAAAAGAACCGCTTTTCCTTTACATTTTCCGCCTCGCATTAACCGTTGGCATTTTGTTCTTTTTAATCATGATTTATTGGTCATCACTGATTGTAGAGGAAAAACTCATCACCGCTCGCGAAGAATTGGAAGAGATCAAAAAAGATCTCTATCAAATGCAGTCTGAAAGCGACAAGCTGCAAGAAGCAGTCAACAACCCATCACAAGCCAACAGCGCCAACCCCGAACAAAGAAAGCCCTCCAAAGAAATCGTCTACGAAAATAATCTGCTCACACCCGATCCCTTCTACGAGAAAACCCTTCCTGAAATGCTAGGCAAAAATTTCAAACCACATGGGCAAAGAAGGGATGGGACTGTTGGTAAACCGGATAGCCTGCAGCCCTTCAGCAGCTGGGCGCAGGTTGTCGAATGGAATGGCTTATGCATACCTACTTTAGCCAATCAAAAAGTGGGCATCTATGAAACATATACTCCCGGAGCAGCCGTGGCCATGGTCATCCGGAAGAATGAACAAGGTCAAGAGGAATATTGGTTTAAACTGCGCGAAAATATGTACTGGACCCCGCTAAAGCAAACCTTTTTTGGCGACAATGTGACATTGGCACCCCAATTTTTGCAAAAGCACCAGGTGACTGCACACGACTTTAAATTTTATTTCGATGCCGGCATGAATAAAGGAGTGGAAGAACAATCAGCTGTCACATTCAGGAATGAACTTGCCGATGTTGAGGAATTCAAGGTCATCGATGACTTTACCTTTACAGTCAGATGGAAAGCCCATCCTGTCCAAGACAAGGACGGAAAAATTGTGAATAGGCCCATATACAGATCGAAAGTTCTTACAGCCAGCCTTAGCCCTCTACCACGTTTTGTCTACCAATACTTTGCCAATGGCAAAAAGATCATCGAAGATGATTCAGATCCGAATACCTATCGCAACAATCTCCTTTGGGCGCAAAATTTCTCTCATCACTGGGCAAATAATGTGATCGTCGGCTGCGGTGCCTGGATTTTCGACGGCATGACCGATCGTGAAATCAGGTTCAAACGCAACCCAGACTATTTCAACCCATGGGCCGTCCTGGTCAATTCCTACATTATTGTTTTTAAGAGCTCTTTGGATGGAATCTGGGAAGAGTTTAAACAAGGGTCGCTAGACTCTTACGTCATTCTCCCATTCCAGCTGTCAGACTTACTGGCCTTTGAAAATAGCGAACCATATAAAAAACAGCAACAGGAAGGCAGTGGAATAAAGCGGCTGAATTACCTGAGCCGTATCTTCAGCTATATCGGCTGGAATGAATCTAAGCCCTATTTTAAAAATAAACGAGTTCGCAAGGCATTGACCATGGCGATTGATCGTGAAAGGATCATCAAACAAAACCTCAATGGAATGGGCATTCAAACCACCGGTATGTTTTTCCCGTTGTCCCCTTCCTACGATCCCAGCATCAAGCCCTATCCATTTGATCCAGACAAGGCCCTGGAAATTCTGAACGCGGAGGGATGGATTGACAGCACCGGCAGCGGCATCCTGACAAAAGAGATCGACGGCAAACAAGTACCCTTTCAGTTTAGTTTGAATTACTATGTCAAAAATCCCAACTCCAAAGCCATCTGCGAATATATATCCACTGCTCTTAAAAAGATCGGCATCTCATGCATTCCAAATGGAGTGGAATTGGCCGACATGTCTAAAATATTTGAAGACCGAAACTTCGACTCAGTCAATCTAGCCTGGGGACTAGGCACTCCTCCCGAAGATCCACGACAGCTCTGGTACACTAGCGGAGAAAGGGGCTCCTCAAATGCAATTGGATTCAGCAATAAAGAGATCGATGGCATCATCGATTCCCTGGAATATGAATATGATGAGGATAAAAGAATTGAACTCTTCCACAAATTCGATCAGATCCTCTACGATGAAGCGCCCTACGCATTTCTCTACGTCCCTAAGACGAACTTTGTCTACCGCGATTATCTCCAAAATGTTTTCATCCCGGCAGACCATCAAGACCTGATCCCCGGTGCCAATGTGGGCGAACCTGCCTCCAACATCTTCTGGATCAAATAAGATGTGGAACTATATTGCCCGCAGACTTCTTCTCCTGCCGATCACGTTGTTCTTTATCATCCTGACTAACTTTGCGATCATCAACTTGGCGCCTGGTGAACCGACTTCTTTTGTAGAAATATCTGCGGGTGGAATGGCAACCATGCAAGCCGGCAGATCGATCGCTTTCAGCGCCGATGAGCGCTATCTGCAGTTTAGGGACTTTTATGGTTTGACGCTGCCGATCCTTTTCAACACATGGCCTTGGCTCAGTCAGGACTATGTCGATAAGACCCTGTATCAGCTGACTTACCGCAAGGAAAATCCTGAGTCATCAGAAACGATGGAGACCAAAGATTATAACGATCTCAGAATCCTGTTTGGCGACCAATCGCAATTTGTCATACCGCACCTCTTAAAGATCATCAACGATTCTAGGACGCCGAAAGAAGAAAGGCTGTTGGCTGTTAATTTCATTGTCAGGGGTGCCTCCAAACCCGGCTACATTGGGCCCCATTTGACTGCTGAGCAGCAAGAGTGGAATACCAAGGTCACTAAAGATGATCAGCAGCTACGCTCCTTCGCATGGAATTCGGATGGATCAACAGAAGAAATCCAAAAAAAAATCGGTCTGCTGAACCAATGGTATCAACAAAACGAAACTTTTTATCATTTCAATCCAGGGACCTCGAAAAAAATCCAAATGCTTTTTTTTAATACACGCTTTACACGCTATATGAGCCGTGTACTGCGGCTGGATTTCGGTACCATGCGCAACGACTCTAATAAGACTGTCATGAGTGAAGTAGTCAAACGTTTTAAGTACTCTCTGACTCTGGCCATCTTCCCTATGATCCTCACCTTTGCGATCTGCCAGCTTTTTGGAGTCATCATGGCATTCAGACAAAAAGAATGGCCTGATTATGTCCTCAATCTTTTCTTTCTTGTTCTTTATGCAATACCTATCTTTGTTGTCGCTCCCTTTTTGATTGAAGATGTCGCCCTGTACCACACCTTTCCTTTTACCAGCATCCCCATTCCGATCAGCGGCTTTACCAGTTCTGATGACATATACAACAACCAAACCTCCATGCAAAGATTATTCGATGTTATCCAGCACGTCGCCCTGCCCATGGTAGCTATTATGTACGGCACACTAGCGGCGCAGGCGCGCATTTCGCGCACTGCTGTTCTGGAAGTTCTGAGACAAGATTTTGTCAGAACAGCCTGGGCCAAGGGGGTCCCCTTCATCACGATACTCTTTAAGCATGTCGGCAGAAACGCCGCCATCACCATTGTAACATCGATTGCGGGATCGTTGGGAATTGTTCTGGGAGGCTCTTTGATTGTTGAGACTCTTTTTGACATCAATGGCTTTGGCAAGTTCTTCTACGATGCGGTCATCAACCGCGATTACAATGTGATTATGTTTTCAGCATTGGCCGGATCATTCCTCACTTTGATAGGATATCTGGTAGCCGACCTGGCTTACATGTGGCTTGACCCACGTATTACTTTGGATTGATGATGGACAAAAAACAAAATATTAACTTTTGGCAAGCAACCTGGATCCAGTTTAAACGGCATCCCTTGGGATACTGGTCTCTATGGGTGGTGGCCTTTTTTTGCCTGATGGCAATCTTCGCCCCATTTCTAGCTTCAAGCAAGCCATTGATGGTGAAATATGATGGCCAATTTTATTTCCCCCTATTCCGCTATCTGTTTTTTAAGGGCTTTTATACAAAGCTGCTTGATCAGTTTTATAATTTATTGATCTTTACCTTACCTCTATTCATTATTTGCTGCCTTATTTTTAGGCATAGTCCAAAGCCACGCAAAATAGCCCTTTGGAGCATTCTTGTAATGCAATTTATTGTTTTTTCCTATCTTGCGTTCAGACCTCAACGCGATCCTGCTTCTGATCCTTCATTGAATCTTGCGAAACAATTGATGGTCTCAACCTATCGAAAGGACCATCAATTATCTCCTAAATTGAGCTGGGAACAAGAACTGAATTACATGAATGATTATGCCAAGCTCAACATGATCGTCAACTATCAATTAAAACAGAAACAGCAAATAAGGCTGAAAATCTATGAAAAAGCCTATGCGGCCGATCCAACCCTAAAAGGCCAAACAGATATCTATCTTCCAACCCTGTGGGAACAGGACCTCCATCATGACCAGGAAATTATTAAAAATGGCGATCCTGCTCAAGTCAAATACATTAAAGACCGACGTCTGTGGCTTGAAGAGCAATCCAAAAATCTCAGCTACGAAGTCCTTCCCCTTGTTCGCCGCTTTCACTGGGAAGATGATGCCGGCGGCGATCAAACTCTCAACCGCTACGTCAGCTGGTGGGACCTGACACGCATTAACAGGAAGGATATGGTCGCATCGCTGATTTTCGGCGTCCGTATCTCCCTCTCCGTCGGACTGCTCGCCATCGCCCTGGCCCTTCTGATCGGCATCCCCATCGGCGCCATCTCAGGCTACTACGGAGGCAGAATCGATATTATCACCTACCGCCTCATAGAAATCTGGGAGTCGATGCCCACCTTCTTCATGCTCCTGTTAATCGTCGCCTTTCTCCAAAGCAAATCGATCTTTCTGGTCATTGCGGTCATCGGCCTTTTTGGCTGGACCGGCTTTAGCCGCTTTGTAAGGGGAGAGGTATTTCGGCAAAAACAGCTGCCCTATGTTGAGGCATGCCATGCCCTTGGGTACAATGACACAAGAATCATGTTCTCCCACTTGCTTCCAAACGCCATCCCGCCGCTCTTGACGCTGGTTCCATTTGCCATCATGGGAGCGATCACCAGTGAAGCCGGCCTCTCCTTCCTTGGATTAGGCGAAGAGGGTTCCAGCTCATGGGGAGTACTGATGGACGAGGGACGCACCGCCTTCCCTAGCGAAAGCTATCTATTGTGGCCCCCTGCGATCTTATTAACATTGCTGCTAGTCTCCATTGCCCTTGTCGGGGATGCCCTCAGAGACTGCCTCGACCCAAAACTGCACAGATGATGAATACTGAACCTTTACGTCACTGGTTTTTAGCTGAAAAAAGGGATCTCCCCTGGCGCAATACACGCGACCCTTACGCTATCTGGATTTCAGAAGTGATGCTGCAACAGACACAGGTGTCTGTTGTCCGCCCCTATTACCTGCGCTGGATCGAACAATTCCCTACCATCAAAGATCTAGCCGCAGCCCCTCTAGAGGCTGTCATCAAATGCTGGGAAGGTCTGGGCTACTATTCCCGCGCCCGCAACCTTCATGCCGGCGCACAATATGTGGTCGAGCATTACAATGGCCAGCTACCTAATAAGGAAGAGGATCTGTCCAAAATCAAAGGACTCGGGCCCTATACCATCGGTGCCATCTTAAGTTTCGCCTTCCATCAAAAGAAAGCGGCTGTCGATGGCAACGTCATCCGCGTGCTGGCCCGCTTTTTCCAAATCAAAGAAGACATCGGGAAATCGACAACTTTGAAATCCATGCGCGTACTGGCAGAAAAAATTCTTCCAAATGAAGAACCTTGGATTATCAGCGAAGCGCTCATTGAACTGGGGGCCACCGTCTGTCAACGCAAAGCGCGCTGCCACCAATGTCCACTCAAAACAGACTGCAAAGGTTATATCAACGGACTGATCGATCAGCTTCCGGTAAAAAGCAAAAAAATCAAAACCGAATATCTTTACCGCGCTGTCGCTATTCTGCACCACAACGGATTATTGCTGGTCAAAAAAGGAGAGAAAGGGAAGGTCATGTCTGATCTCTACGAGTTTCCCTTCTTTGAAGTTACTGAAAATGGGATTACATCCGGAAAATTCTCCGAAAAAATCGAACAAAATTTTTCTATCGCAATTACTCAGGCAACCCCCCTCTCCAGCGTCACCCACAGCTTTACCCGCTACCAAGCACGCCTAGATCCGGTTTTATTTCACTGTAATAAAATGTTTGCAGTAAAAACCATGGAGTGGCTCCCCCTAGCGGAGCTCCAAAAAAAGGCGTTTTCCTCAGGCCACCGACGAATCCTGCAACAGCTTTTAACCTAGAAACGGCGATTGGAAGGGGGTGCCAGATGCAATCTTTTGATTCAGAACACGTTGAGGCGAAGGGGAGCTTACCCGTTTGGGTATGCCCCCTTCGCCTCAACGCGTTATGAACCAAAATCTTGCGTCTGGAACCCCCTTCCAATCGCCGTTTCTAGGTTAATTAGAATTAATTTTAATAACGGCCGATCCCCTGAACTTTCCTTCCTTGAGGTCCAGTAAAGCCTCGTTGGCTTTTTCCAGAGGATAATTAGTTACATGGGACCGGATGTGTAATTCTTTGGCTAAAGCAAAAAAGTCGGCTCCGTCTTGCCTGGTAAGGTTCATGACAGAACATACCGACCTTTCTCCATAGAGTAGATCATAAGAAAATGAAGGGATATCACTCATATGGATGCCGGCACAAATGACTTTTCCCCCTTTTCTGACAGCTTTCAAGGCAGCCGGAATAAGTTCTCCGGCCGAGGCAAAGATGATGGCGGCATCGAGCAGCACCGGCGGTAGCTGATCAGATCCGCCTGCCCAGACAGCACCTATGGATTTTGCGAAGTCTTGAGTTATAGTGTCTCCAGGTCTTGTGAAGGCATAAATTTGTTGTCCCTGATGGCGAGCGACCTGCAGCAAAATATGAGCGGAAGAACCAAAACCGTAAAAGCCAATATTAACAGCCTTACCGGCCATCTTCAACGATCGATAGCCGATGAGCCCGCCGCACAACATCGGAGCTGCCTCCTCGGGGCTATAATCTGAGGGGATCGCAAAAATATAATCTTCATCGGCCAGGCAGTATTCTGCAAATCCACCATTAATCTGATAGCCTCTCAACAATGGGTTGTCGCACAGATTTTCTTCTCTTTCCATGCAATAGAAACATTGCCCGCAGCTTTTTGCCAGCCACGGAGCCCCTACCACATCACCAAGCTGATATTTTTTGCAGCCTGGACCGGTGTCAATGACCTTGCCTACGACCTGGTGTCCGAGAATCAGGGGTAAGTTGGGATGAGTAAGCTCTCCCAGGTAGATATGGAGGTCTGTCCGACATACAGCGCAAGCCATGACCTGTATTAGCACTTCGTTTGGTCCGGGAATCGGCGTGGGCACCTCTTCCAGTTTCAAGGGGTTTTGCTGTTGAGTTAAGACCATCGCTTTCATTTTATTTTCCTTTAAATTCCAATGTACAAATAAAGGCAAAAAAATAAAATGAAAATAACTAAGAAAGGAGGATTTATGGGCCTTGGCATTTTTTTTCTAGTTTGTTCAGTTTGCTATTTTCTAAAGAAACTTGATTGTTGATTTTAAGGCTGAATAACATGACTGTTTATGTACTTCTATTATCTAAATAATCGATCATAAATAATCGAATGATTTTTTTGATATATTAAAAATAGCTAATTAGTGTTATATTTTATGATATATCAAGCATGTAACTATGAATAAAAGAAAAATTTTAATCTTGTTATCACTTTTAACCTCTTGCTTTGCCTTTCAAACTGAGGCGGTGGAACAAGCAGCCGTTAAATGCCGCTATTCTGATGATGGACTGGTCGATGCGATCGACCAGTATCAAAACGGGAACCTTTACCGTCGTGATAGAATGTATTGGACTCAGGTGAGCGGACAGCCGCAATTGATCAGCGAGGTCCTTGAAAATGGGGATGGTCTCGCCATTAAATGTACTACCTATGCCTATAATGGACAAGGTAAGTTGGTCGAAGAGACACTACATGGAAATATTTCGGGCGCCTGTACGGCGCCCTTAATCATTCTGCCCTCGGGATTTCCAAAACAAAATGGTATTGAAAGCTATACAACTGTCTATAGATATCATTCTGAACACACCCATTTGATAGAACAAAAAATTGAAGAGAACGGAATGGTGACGACTTATGCCTACCATCCCAAAACAAAAAAGTGCATTGCCGAGCTCTATGGCAACAGCAAAAAACTCCTCTCCAGGGTATTCTATCAATACGATGAGAATGACTTTTTAAGCAAAACGACGATTGACGACGGCCAAGGCATTACCGAAGACGATCTGACAGATGTGACCAGCCGTCAAATAGAAGAAGTCATATTTTCCCCTCTTGGCGAGCCGCTAGTCTCCAGCCATCAATACTTGGATCTGTCAACCGGCACGGACAAGGTCTTAGATAAAATAGTCTACTCATACGATGCAAGCGGTAGGCTTGTTCAGCAAGACTTCTATGACTGTGATGGAGCGCTCCGGTACTATATCCATCAAAATTACAATGAAAAAGGCAATTTAGCAGCAACCGTTGACAGTCGTGGAGAAGTAGCGCTCCCCTCGGATAAAGGCCCTCAGAAAAGGTATAATGAGACTAATCAGTTAGAGGTCCATATCGACCGGTTCGGCAATGAGACCGAGTACCGCTACGATGCTTTTGGACGCTTGACCCAAACCCTATTCCCTGCAGTTTTAGATGAATCAGAGGCACCCCTTCGCCCATTGATCATCCATCAATATGACATCAATGATCAAATCATTGCCTCGACCGATCCGGCCGGACAGAAAACCCAAACGACATTCAATGTGCGCAATCAGCCGGTGGAGACCATCTATCCTGACGGTTCAAATGAAACAATAATGTATGCACTTGATGGGACCGTGTCAGCGAAAATAGACCGCAAGGGACAAATCACCGGCTTTAAAAAAGATGACCTAGGCAGAATCATTGTCCGCGAAGAACACTCCTCAAAAGGGCGTCTGACTCGTCAAAGCCACTATGAATATCAGGGTAGCCGCATTGTCACAGCCAAGATAGGCAGCGCCACCACCCGTTTTGAGCATGATGGCGCCGGACGCGAGGTCGCTATGAATATCGAAGCGAATGGCAAGTCGAAAAGAACTGAGCTTGATTACGACAGCTGTGGACAAAAAATAGGATCCAGAGAGTGGTTTGGACATGGAAGCCATGACTTCGTCGCCAAAATTGAGGAATTAGACTGCCGGCAAAATAAAAAAGCTACCAGGATCGAGAAAGCCGATGGAGAAATACAACTGCACCATGAATATACAATGCCTGAAGAGTTTTCCTTTACGCAAGAACACACCCATAAAAACGACCTCGGCCAATATGTTAAGCTGGAAGAGCATATCAACGCCAAAGGGATGCGCGAACTGAAGGTCTACGATGCCTTACAGCGTCTTGTCAGTACGATCAAACTCAATTCACTGGGCGAAAAAATTGGCGAATATTACATCCGCTATAATGCAAACGGAAAAAAAACCTCAGAAAAACATATCGTCCATGGCGGCAAGCAGAAGGGGATTTATGAGATCCGCTGGACCTATGACTTGCTCAATAGGCTAACCTCCATCGCGGAAGATTCCGGCTCGACCGGGCAAAAAATCACTTCATATCTTTACAATAGCCATGGCCAACCGGAAACAATCATAAAGCCCGATGACACCGCCTTGCAGCGCCTCTATTACGATGACGGCAGCCTGGCAAGTTTCTCGGCAAACGACAACTCTTTCCACTATGAATATTTTTACGACGACCAGCTCCGCTTGATTGAAGTCAAGGACCTGATCAACCATATCACTCAAACACGCCGTTACAATGATTTCGGGGAACTGATAGAAGAAAATCTAGGATCGGCTATGACCACCATAGGTAACGAGTACGATCTGGCCGGACGAAAGATCGCCCTGACTTTGCCTGACCGGTCACAAATTTTATATCACTATGACGGCGCACTCCTCTCCTCTGTGGAACGAAAGGGAACCCGCCAATACAAAAACAACTACATTTATGAAAAATCATCAGGTCGACTGATCGCCAGTGAACTCCCCGGCGGCCTGGGACTCCTCACCAGGTCCTATAACCGGCAAGGAAAATTCCTTTCGATGGAATCGCCCTGGTGGTCGGAATCTGTTCAAGAGTATGATTTGGAAGGACATATTTCTGCCGTGACCATTCAAGATCCAAAAGATCAGACCGATTATCGCTACACCTATAGCGATGATTGCCGGCTCATCGAAGAAGCAGGACACATCCATAAAAAATACCACTACGATTCTCTCCTTAACCGCCTGGCAGATGATCAGCAGGATTGGGAATACAATGGCTTTAACCAATTGATCAAAAACCCCCAAACCGATTTTAACTACGATCACAATGGTAATTTGACTAAAAAGAAATCGGCCAATGGCCGCTTTACCTTCTACTACGACGCCCTTAACAGGCTTGTCAAAGCGGTCCGGGATGAGCAATACGCTGTCCAATACACCTACGATGCCTTCAACCGCAACATCCGGGAAAGCACTTATTACAAGCAAAACAATAAATGGAAATTAAACAAGACTGACCACCTCCTCTATGATGGC
Source organism: Chlamydiota bacterium (assembly GCA_013287815.1). Lineage (GTDB taxonomy): Bacteria > Chlamydiota > Chlamydiia > Chlamydiales > Parachlamydiaceae > JABDDC01. The sequence continues at coordinate 41,581 of JABDDC010000004.1, read as the reverse complement.
GACAAGGAGATTGGTAAAGTCAATGAAGAGGGACAAATAACCCAGCTGAGAGTTCTCGGCCAAGGCAAAGGAGCTGAAATCGGAGCTGCCATTGCCCTTGAATTGGATAACCGGATTTATATCCCCATCCATGACCACCAAGGCTCTGTACGCTGCCTGGTCGATATAGAAACCCGGTCCGTGGCCGAATTCTACCGTTATTCCACTTTCGGGCAGGAAGAAATCTATGACGCTTCCTGCAGCCTTCAGAAAGAATCACCGGCGGGCAACCCATGGCGCTTCTCGAGCAAACGGTTCGATGACACGACCGGACTCATCGCCTACGGAAATAGACACTACGACCCTTCTATGGGTCGCTGGACCTCTCCCGACCCCCTTTTCTTTTACGACACACCCAACCTCTATGCCTATGTCAAAAACGACAGCGTCAACCACTACGACCTCTACGGCCATTTTTCCATCGATGATACCTGGAATTATGCTCAAGCCTTCTTTAATTGGACCTATTCTTACTGGGCGCAAGTAGAATCGCTCTCGAGCACGAATTCCTTTGAAAAAATCGGCAGATATCTCCTCGGAGATGATTTCTATAACCTCTCCTTCCACCAAAACGAATCATCCTGGGGAACTGTTGGTGAAGCTGAAATATCAGAGAAAGTGAGAATCTCGTACGTCAATGGCATTTTAACTTCCAACAGCAGCATGTCCTCGAATTTGAACATCATTTCACAAATGCATGGAGGGAACAAAATCCATTACGTCTTCCGCGCCACCAAAGGATGGTCTGAAGATATCCTCCACTGTGTCTACATTAAAGGTTTATTCAGCTTTGGATATCGATCTCCTTATACCGATTTAATTGTCCAAACCTGGCGTAAGCTCATCGATGAAATGGGTGGAGTCAATGGTGGCGGGACCATTATCCACTACGCCCATAGCCTCGGAGGGACAGAGACCGAACGGGCAAGACATCTCCTGACACCCGAAGAGCGGAACATGATCCGGGTCATTACATTCGGATCTTCTTCTTTCATCGATAAAAGAAATTTCCAAGATGCCGTGAACCATGTTAGCAGAAGAGATTTTGTCCAAATTATCGAATTTTTAAGCGGACGCGACTTCTACGATACAAACCTCAATTTACACTTTCATAGTAAAATCAATTGGCTTTGTATGTACCAAAAGAAAGGATTTCCCATCGTAGACCACTTTCTTAGCGGCGACACCTACCTCCCTATCCTCGAAAACTGCGGCAAAGAATTCTTAAAAGAATTCGCCAAACAATAAAAATCACATACTTTTTAAAGATAAAGACACGAAGACACAAAGAAAAATAAATAAAATAATCCTTTTGTATCCTGCATCCTTCTCTGTGATCTCTGTACCTCTGTTCCTCTGTGTTTTATTTTTTGTGTGATTAAATTCCTGCGCGACCTCTTCGTGCCTTTGTGTTAAATAAATACTAAACTGTGAAGGTGCCTGAGATTCGGAGTAGGTACGAGATGTCAGAGATACCGTTTGGGTATAGGAAAGTGGCTCTAGTAAGGGTTGGCTAGAAAGTTGTATAGAAGATTTTACCGCGGAGCCGCAGAGATCGCTGAGCAAGCGCAGAGAGATTTTGATCGTAGAAAAAACTCTCTGCGTTTGCTCAGCGATCTCTGCGGCTCCGCGGTTATAATGACGATAAGTACCTACTCCGAATCTCAGGAAGGTGCAAAAGCTCTTGAAATAAATGCTGGATCAAAGGTATCATCCTATCAACATATGCACCGGTAGCTCAATTGGATAGAGTACCCGGCTACGAACCGGGCGGTTAGTGGTTCGACCCCACTCCGGTGCAATTTCCCATCGACTGACCTAATAGGCATCTCATTTCTAATCCTTTCTGAGTCGCAGCAAGAAGGTCAACATCAAACTGAATGATCCCTTTTCGGAATAAAAGGATCAGAGCTGATCCTCCAAATTCAAAATAACCTTTTTCATCCCCTTTCTGATAGGTTTTACCCAGCGTATAGGTCTCTTGGATACTGCCTACATTAGTGGCGCCAATCTCCAGATAGAGGATAGTGCCGAACGGCGTCGCTGTCAGCTTGGTCAGCTTCCGCTTATTTTGGGAATAAATTTTAATGTTTTGTTTAACGGCCAGCGGATTGACTGAATAGAGAGATCCATTGATCAGCTGGGCTTTCTCCGGTACACAGCGGCAAGGAAAATGGAAGCGATGATAGTCGGATGGACATAATCTAGCCATCACCATCGCCCCTTCAGCATACTCCTGAGCAAGGGTTGAATCACCTAGTAATTCGACCGGATCAAATTTTTGTCCTTTCACAATAAAGCCATCACACTTTGCGATGTCCTGATAAAAATAATAACGTCCATCGGCCGGAATAACGGCCAAATCATTTCCAGGCGCTATGGGACGGGCTTCTTTTTTAAGCTCGCGAATAAAAAAGTCGTTAAAACTACGGAATTCGGTAACTGACTTCTTAAATTCAGATGCATCGACATCGAAATTCTTGATGAATGGAGCAATTTTCTTTACGGTGCCTGAGCGCTTTTGAAAATGACCATACAAAGCAGAAAAAATGGGAAGCCTTGCAACCAGAGGTAAAAGGGTGTAACGGAGGCTTTTATTGAGGGGATTATTCCCATAAAAAAGTTGCACGGCCCCGGCCTTGTAAACTTTTTCTTTTTCTTTTCGGCCTGTTAGCCGGTCGATGTAAAAGATATCTGACATGATTGATTATCAAAAGGATGCATTAAAACTCAAGAGTAGTGTATTATCTCTATTGTTTGCAACTTTAATTTATTTATACCTATATGGAATTTATACACCAACCCTACATACCCGGCGAAACCATCGCTGCCATTGCTACACCACCCGGCGAAGGGGGTGTCGCCATCATCCGCATTTCAGGCAATCTGGCCCTCGATGTGGCAAGCAAAGTTTTCTCCGGCCCAGTCCATAGCTACCGGTCACATACCGCCCATTTTGGAAAAATCCATAATGAAAAAGGGGAACACATTGACGATGCCTTAGTCCTGGTCATGCTTAACAAAAAATCTTATACGGGCGAGAGCACTGTCGAAATCCACTGTCATGGCGGCAGCTTAGTCACTCGTAAAGTCCTCGAAGCTATCTTGAAAGCTGGAGCCCGCGCCGCCCTCCCGGGCGAATTCACCTTCCGTGCTTACATGAACGGCAAAATGGACCTAGCCCAGGCAGAGGCTGTCCAGGAGCTAATTTGCGCCAAAAATGACAGGGCACTGCAGGCAGCCGAGAATCAGCTGAAAGGGAATTTATCACAACGCATCTCCACCTTCCAGCAAGCTTTGACTCAGACAGCAGCCATTCTAGAAGCATGGGTTGACTTCCCCGAAGAGGGATTGGAATTTACCACCCTCGATGAAATCTGCGCTGATTTGGAAAAAGTGACCGGCGAAATGGAAAAGCTGGCAAATACCTTCCACGATGGCAAGATCCTCAATGATGGCATTTCCTTATGCCTTATCGGCTGTCCCAACGTTGGCAAATCCTCCTTAATGAATGCTCTACTGGACAAAGACAGGGCCATCGTCTCACACATTCCGGGAACCACCCGCGATGTGCTGGAAGAGAGCCTCCGTTTAAATGGGCTCCATTTCAAATTGAGTGACACCGCCGGGATTCGCGAGACAGCAGAAAATATCGAGCAGGAAGGGATCAGACGTTCAAAAAAAGCAATGAATGAGTCCGACCTCATTTTGCTGGTCCTGGACGCCCACAAAGGGCTAGACTATGAAGATGAAATTCTACTTCAACAAGTACCTAAAGAGAAGACGATCATCGTTTGGAATAAAATCGATTTATGGAAGGAGAAAGGAGAAAGCATTCATTCATTACTGACCGGCATAAAATTTCCTCATGTTGTCCATCTGTCTGCAAAGGAGCGGATAGGTCTGGAGAATCTCCATCAGGCTATTGATGCTGTCATCTGGCAAAATGGCCACCCTCCTAAAGATGAAATTATTATTACCAACGTCAGGCACAAGGAAGCTTTAAATAATGCCATCATGGCAACACAAAGGGTACAAATAGGTCTAAAGCAATCTCTCTCGCCAGAATTCCTTACCCTGGATATGCGCCACTGCCTTAGCGAGCTAGGCAAAATGATTGGTACTAACATTTCTGAAGATATCCTTTCAGCCATTTTTTCAAAATTTTGTATTGGAAAATAAATTTCAACGACCCGCAGTGTACCTCTACCGGGTGCAATTAAAAGCGATTGACGATTAAAGAAACAACAATTAGACTACTGTGTTTTTAAGGTTTATAAAACTATTAAGGATAGTTTTCCAATGACTAGCCCATCCACCTCTCCTTACAGATCGACAGGCTTTCGCTCTTGCGATAGTTCACCCAGAACAACCAAACGAAGAAAACCTATTCCTTCTCAAAGTCCAGGTGGAAGACAGTCGTCGCCTCCCTTGCTTCCTGTGTCAACCGATAAAAAAATTCGAGCGGTCGCTTCCGGTGTATTTCTAGGGTTATGTGCCGGAATTATTGCAGGCAGCATCGGATTGCTGCTTACTGCGATTGTCTCTATTCCATTAGTCGTGGAAGAAAGTCAAACCGGATTTAAATTCGTTGCTCAAAAAATTGTAGAAACTCTTATTTTTGGCATAGGATCAACTTCTTCATTGCTTTTAAGCATAAGGATAGGCTTGAATGTGGGTAAAGGCATTCACGATAGTATTATTCGAGGATAAAATAAAAATAAATAGGTGATCAATGAATTTATTATTTCCTTCAATGCCTCGCTCAGAATCTTCTCATAATTTCTCTGATGCCCTTACAGAAGCGGAAAAAAGGTATATCGCGAAATTGGAAGAGACTATGGGGAGATTTGCACGCTTTCCTGTTATAGGACAGATCGGTATATGGATCCATGATTTCTATCTGGATAATATTATTATTCCAAACCCCGAATCATCCATTTATTACAAAATTGGCCTGCGCAAATTATCCATACGCATTCTGGAATGCTGTCAGCTGAATGGAGTAATCCAGTCTATCTTTTTGACAATTATCTGGGGGACTTCTACTTATCTGGATACCGGATCAACACATGAAGCCTACAAGGCCATGGGATTAAAAATTTCAGCTTTTTATACCCTGATGACACTGCCTACCTTCCTTTTATGTACTTACAACAAAATGAAATTGAAAGTTGAGACTGCCATTAGAGATGAATATAAAAAGCAAAATAATCCTAATGATGTCATTGCCGAAGAAGGTGAAGATGGAGAAGTTGGAGAAGTAGATCCGGAAAACATAGACTAATAAAAATGGTTTCGCGCAACTTCATCAAAAAGATCAAGAAACTTCTCAATACCTTATATCCTGAACCTCCAATTCCTCTTAAACACCACGATAGCTATACTTTGCTGATTGCCGTCTTGCTCTCAGCCCAATGCACAGATGCCCGTGTTAATAAGGTGACACCTCCATTGTTCGCCTTGGCCAACACACCGCAAAAAATGATCAAGTTGTCAATACCTCAAATCGAAGAAACCATTCGCTCGTGCGGACTGAGCCAAAGAAAGGCTAAGGCCATTTGGGAGCTTTCTAAAATCCTGGTGGAAAAATATCAGGGAAAGGTTCCAGATGATTTTGAAGGACTGGAATCACTTCCAGGAGTCGGTCATAAAACCGCTTCTGTAGTCATGACACAGGCTTTCCATAAAGCTGCTTTTCCAGTCGACACCCATATCCACCGCCTGGCAAAGCGATGGGGGTTGAGCAGCGGCAAAAACGTCAAAGAAACAGAAAAAGACCTCAAAGCAGCATTTCCAAAAAAAGACTGGAATCGTCTCCATCTACAGATGATCTACTTTGGCCGTGAATACTGCCAGGCAAGAAAGCACGATCCCGCTGCGTGCCCCATCTGCTCAATGATATAAACTATTATATTTGTAATACAAATCTTCTGATATGGTCATAAGATAATCTTCTGTGATTTCATTTTTATTTCCCAAGATGATTTTTTTCGGTTTAATTAAATTAATATACTTTTGTTTTAAATTGTGTGCACAATATTGAGAAGCCCATGCCGGACCATTTTGGGCATGATGGAGATAGATATCGTAGTTGTCATAAACATCGCGTAATGCTTCTTGAACATCTTCTATCCGGCAGTTAAAAAAAGAACCGATATTATCACCAAAGTAAATGTAATCAGAAGAAGGAGGTTCTTCAATTTCAGATGTAACTTGTCTAACTAAACCATTACGGCAGATTGTCTTTTGTGCGGAATTGTTAGAAATTATGCTGGGAATACCTAATGAAAGGGCCTCACGAGGTCCTATGGAAAATCCTTCTCCCTTTGAGATATTGACATAGCAATCTAAAGAATTCATAAATTCAGTGTATTGATTATTATCCAACACCCCGACATTAAAAAAGATATTGTTGCAACCATACGTTTGCACAAGGTTGTTCCATTTTTCCAAAGTTTTAGCGCCAATGCCGCGACAACTTAGGCGTAAGACGATATTAGGCTGATTCCCAAATTCCTCAGCAAATGCCTGGATCAATAAAATCTGATTTTTATGCTGCAGTCCGCTGGCAGTACATCCGAAAACAAAAGGATTGCGAGGGCGAACAGTTCTTTCTTTTGCCAGAAAATTGGATAGATTAAGGCATATCGGTAATTCAAAAATAGGTATAACGACACCTGCATTGCGATATGAATCAACTAAATATAAATCAGGAACAACCACAGCATCAAAATTTGTGTTAAGTATTTCGACCCATGGTTTTGGAATGCTATTACTTTCAAACATCGAATAAGCAATTTTGATTTTACTTTGAGGGACAAAGGTATATGTAGCATGATTTATTGACCATAGTCCGTCAACTATAAGACTGACTTTGCCAGGTGTTTTATCAGGATCAAATAAGACATTCATAACCTCTTCATTGATCTCATTGGTATCAATGGGAAAATTAAAAGGCTGAACATGATTAATTTTTAAGTCATTGTTGAACATATCAATTAAAGTGATGGGTATTCTGCAAAGGCCATCAGCATTAATGACCCTGCCTACTATTGTCAGGTCATATTCTTGCGCATGACAAGAAAATAAAACTGAAAAGAAGAAGAAGACGCATCTCATTTGCGACTGGATTTTCATAGTTCTAGATACCTGTTATACAATTCTTCCGAGCTTGTCATTAGATATTCATCAGTAATTTCATTTTGGCTGCCTAAAATGACTTTTTTAGGTTTAATTAAACTTAAATATTTACACTTCATTCTTTGTAATTCGTACTGAGAAACCCATTCAGGGCTGTTTTTGGCATTATTCAGATAAAGATCATAGTTCTCGTAAACGTCCCTTAAGGCATTTTTAACGTCTTGAAGGCTGCAGTCTGAGTAAAAACCAATATCCTCATTTCCAAAGGCTCCAGCCCAATCACAATCAGTTGGAGGGGGTGCTGGAATATTAGAAGGAACAAGCCTGACCAATCCGGATTGTGTAAGTGTCATCTGGGCTGAATTATCCGATAATACGCTTGGAATCCCCAAGGCAAGTGCTTCACGAGGTCCTATCGAGTAACCCTCACCTTTAGATATATTTACATAACAATCAAAACTATCCATGTTTTCAAGATATTGAGTGTTATCCAATATACCTGCTTTTAAAGAGACATTGGAGCATCCATAAGATTGAATCAATTTTTCCCAGGACCCTTCCTTGGGGGGGATGGCGTAGCGGCTGCTCAAGCGTAGAATAATATCTGGTGTATCTCCAAATTCTTCCACAAATGCCTTAATCAGTAATGCCTGATTTTTATTTTGGCAGGCGGTAGCTGTACAGCCAAAAACAAAAGGTTTTCCTGGTCTGAACCTTCTAGTGCGATTTAAAAAGTCGTTAAGGTATAAGCATAGGGGCAGCTCAAAAATCGGTATTGTTACACCTGATTGTACATAGGTCTTAAGGACAAAGGAATCCGGAACTACAACAGCATCAAAATACTGATTGAGAACTTTTACCCATGTGGCTGGTATTTGATTGCTTTCCCACATTGAATAAGCAATTTTGATATGACTGTCCGGAACATAGGAATAGGTAGGATAATTAATTGACCATAAGCCATCAACTAAAATACTTACCCTGCCGGCTGTCTTATCAGGATTGCAGAAGATATCTTTCACATCATCTCTGATGTCTTGTGTATCTATTTGATAGTTAAATGGAGCAATATGATTGATTTTAATATCATCTTTAAGCATATCAATTAAAGAGATGGGGATTCGGCAAAGACCATCTGCGTTGAGGACCCTACCTACTATTGTCAGGTCATACTGTTCAGCTGTACAAGACAACATGCACATGCAAATCAAAGAAAAGAATAATTTTTTCATAAGAGCTCAGTTGTTTTGAATCATTATGACTTGGTAGCCATCTTGAAATATGACCCATCCTAATGAAGTTAAATATTGAATAACAAGTTTGCCTTTTCCACCTTCAGGCAAATCGCAATCGTCGATCATGACGATGCTATTATCTGAAAGCTTTGGACAAGCAGCTATGATCTCTTTTAAGTGGTGTTCTTGAGACGTGATTGGGTTGCTAAAATCAAAGTCGAAACTGTCGAGGTAAAGAAAATCGATGGGTTTATCGAACTTAGTTAGAAAACTGATTGAATCCTCGCACACTACTTGAACGTGATCGGCATAAATATCTGTGGCGATTTGGGAATTTTTTACAGCTTGCGGATCAATATCTACAGAATAAATAAAGGCATTATTTTGTGTTGCCCAGTCAGCAAAAATAACTGTAGAACCACCATCACCATTGAAATTTCTATCGCCATCCCTTGAGGTTCCCGTTTCGACTATAATCTTGGCATCATGGTGATTAAGTAATTCCAATATGCCAAGGTAGGTGAGATACCTTTTGTCATCAAGTTTAATACGGTCAGTCAAATAACTTTCGCTTGGTACAGCTGCGGCATGCAAATATAAAGTGGCGATAGTCATCATAAGACTTAATGTCATCTTCAGCACAAAAACTCCTTCTTAAATTGCAAAATGATCTTATTGATTATTTTGCAGTAAACTTAAATTATAGTATCTAATCATACGTTTTTCTTTCTCGGGAAATATATATCCTGCAAATTGAATCACGAAATCTCCTTCTTTATAGTCCCAGTCATAAGAGCCCATATTTACCAAAGGGATCAATTTGATATGATCTCGAACATCCGGCCTTTCATTGTATAATTTAATGAGTGCGCCGCCATCATATCCTGGTTGAATATTTGTGTCTCCAACTTCAAACCACTCGTCCAAGAATTTTTTGGACCATTCACTATTCTTGATTAAGAATTGCCCTGAAAGGACTGGAAATCCTTCACAATTTGTTCCGGCGGCAATCATATCATAGTTGTCATCTATTAAAGATTCTAATCTAATTGAATGATTCATGATGACAGCGTCGGAGTCAAGATAAAAAAGCCAATCATAATATGGCAGATTTTTTTGGGCGGCTATTAGCTTATACCAATATCCCTTTCTTGATACATCTAATAAATATTCGGTATACAAATGGAAATCGTATCCATTTTTTGTTGCATAGGCCGACTTGCTTAAATGTGAATAGATACCAATGTGATCATACTTGGGATCATGGCATCCGATGATGGCAATTTTTATAGGTTCAACAGCATCACTAAAAATATAGATCGGTATTATAGTAAAAAAAAAGTAAGTGATAATGTTTTTCACAAATCTATCGCTATTTCAACTTTTCTATACAAAAATATGAGATTGTATTCGTCAACCCAGGTGAAGCTAAATAAAAAGTGTTGCCCGGACCCGTACTGCTATTTGTATAATGCACGTCAATTGTTTGATAGGCAATAAGATCGATAATGACTGTCAATGACTGCATGACGGGAGTTTGTAGAGCAGCAAAATTGGCATTATAATCCATCGTTCCTCCGGGAACGGCAACACCATTTTTCCTTAATACAAATTCTGTTATCCCTGCTGATGCAGGAGTGCCTTCTATTCCAAAAGTAATGAGGTATCTCCCTGCATAAGTAGTCTGAAATCCACCTGCTACTGGAATGATATTAACTTGGTTGGAAGATGTGTTAAAGGGTACAAAATCACCTGCATTGAGGACAATTCCTGTTGGTGAATTAAGGGTATAATAAGAACCAAATACTGTGGATACTGCCGGCCCTGCTGGACCTCTAGGGCCCGCATCTCCTTTTAGCCCCTGATCCCCAGTATGTCCTTGCGGTCCTTGCTCTCCTCTGGAACCATCAGCTCCTTCCTTTCCTTGCGGCCCTTCAGCCCCTTTTTCCCCTTTGGATCCTTTAGGACCAGCCTTCATTTTAGGTTCTTTTTCCCTAGTTTTTCTGCCTTTGCTTTCTTCATTTATTTTTAAGCAATAAGTTTGCACTTCAGAATAATTAGGAAAAAGATTTGCTGAAGTTATTTGCGGATCAGCTAGAGCGCGTCTAGAGGATAGTGAGACAATAAGGATAGCAAAATATTTGAATGTTTTTCTGAAAAATCTATAGTTATTCATATCATCGCCTTTAAATTTGATTACAGCAAATTAGAGAACCTATTTGCTTCTTGTGAAACTTTTTTAAAATCTTCCTGGACCATAATTTTGATTAAATCACGAAAACAGGTCTTTGGTTTCCAATTGAGTACTTTTAATGCTTTAGCAGGGCATCCAATCAAAATATCTACTTCTGATGGGCGGAAATAAGCCGGGTCAATCTTCACAACAACATTTCCATTTGCTATATCAATTCCACATTCGTCAATGCCTATGCCTTGCCATTCGATATCGATGCCTAACTCCTTATACGCCAGTTCAACCATTTCCCGAATCGTATGTGTTTCTCCGGTAGCAATGACATAATCATCAGGATGATCTTGTTGCAGCATAAGCCACATAGCCTCAACATAGTCTTTGGCATAACCCCAATCACGCAGCGAATCTAGATTTCCGAGAAGCAGAATATCTTGTAATCCAAGTTTATAACGACACGCTCCTAGCGTCACTTTGCGAGTGACAAAAGTTTCTCCTCTAAGCGGCGACTCATGATTAAAAAGGATGCCGCTACATGCAAATATCCCGTAAGCTTCACGATAATTGACTGTTATCCAGTGACCAAAAGTTTTTGAAACACCATAAGGAGAACGTGGATAAAAAGGAGTTGTTTCTTTTTGTGGGGTTTCTTGGACCGCTCCAAACATTTCGCTGGTTGAAGCTTGATAATATTTTATCTTATTTCCTAAGCCTAAAAGCCTGATCGCTTCCAAAATGCGCAGGGGTCCCAAAGCGTCGATATTTGCGGTGTACTCGGGCAAATCGAAAGAAACCCTCACATGACTCTGAGCACCTAAATTATAGATTTCATCTGGCTGAATTTTTTGGATTAAATCGATGATACTACCGGTATCGGCGAGATCACCAAAATGAAAATAGAATTTAATATCAGGGGTTAATATTTCACTGTAAAACTTGTCTATTCTTTTTGTACTTGATGTCGAAGATTGCCTTTTTACACCATGAACTTCATAATTCTTGCTAAGCAAAAACTGTGAAAGATAGAAGCCGTCTTGGCCAGTGACGCCAAAAATGAGGGCTTTTTTATTTGCATCTGCATGAGTAGAAGAAAAGGAAAGGATGCATAAAAGAAAATAGATCACTGAATAGTATTTTTCTTTCATCTCATTGGTTCTCCAAAATCTTTTATATATATTATTAAGATAATTTTCAAGAAATAATAAAAGGGTGGATATTCATCTGTAAGAAAATGCAGCTTGCGAAGCCTAGAAGTACGGTGCTCTGAGGCTGTGAAAAAATAGGGCGGCGCAGCCGCTTTTGGAATGCGCCGGCTCCGCCGGCGCTTTGTTATTAGCAACATTGATGATCAGATAATCGTTGCTGAAGGCCATTATAGCAGTACCTAAGATACGTTTTGAAGTGCATAAGTGTGTGTTATAACAAAGCACCGCACTCCTGGCTTAGCAAGCAAATTCTACTTAGCCTTTAGCTTAGCTGCGGTCGAAGGAGAGTGGTCCTGGGCCAAAGTAGGCCAGGAGGAAAGCACCACCGAGCAATCCCAAATTCTTCATGAAATTGATCTGCTGCATCTTGTCTCCATTAATCCAGAATTGATGCATCATTAGTGTCACAGGAATTAGGAAAATAATGATCAGCCAGGCGCCATAGCGGGTTTTAAATCCAAGAAGGATGCTCAATCCACCTAACAGGGCGATGACACCCGATAGTGGTACTAAAATGCCTGGTAGCGGTACACCAGCCGCAGCGCCATACTTAATATATTCAGGTGTGAAGTGACCAAATGCACCGAGGATGAAAACTAATGAAAAGCATAATCTGCCAAGTAAAGCCAATATAGACATGTTAAACTCCTTTTTGACCTTTATAAGAAAGGAGTTTTCATTTGTCAAACTTTTTTTAAGGCTAGCGCGATCAGATGGGGTAGGTCGATCTCTTCGGGAATCTCGCTGATGCATAGCTTAATGGCTTTCTGCGCCGTGTTTTGGTTATAGCCAAGGTTAATCAGTGCCATCATGGCATCCTGTATTTGGCGGGCCCGGGGATCAGAGGACTTGATGGCAAATTCAGATGGATCCGGTGCGAAGTCGAGGACCTTATCTTTGAGCTCAACCACGAGACGTTCGGCTGTTTTCTTTCCGATGCCGGGAACCTTGGTGAGTAGTGGGATATTTTGTTGCAAAATCGCCCCTTGAAGTTCTCCAAAGGTCAAGTGTCCGATCAGGTTTAAAGCTGTTCTTGGTCCTATTCCTGACACGTTTAAAAGGACTTCAAAGAAGTCCCTGTCACAGGGTGTCAAAAATCCGTAAAGTGCCTGCGACGCTTCCCTAACGATAAATGAAGTAAACAATTGGATCTGATTGCCCAGCTGCGGCAGCTGCGCGTAGATACGGGTAGGAATATAAACGAGATATCCAATGCCATTTGTTTCGATAATGACTTCTGATGTAGTTGAAGAGGCTATAATACCTTTAATATAAGCGAACATAAGCACCGATTTTCCAGTTTTTAAATTTCATATTTTGGTTTTAGATGTGGGGCCATCTGTGCATGGCATAGCGCCAGCGCCAGCGCGTCGGCGGCGTCCTCCGGCTGCGGCGGCTGGGCCAGATTGAGACGCCTGGCAACCATTCCTTGTACTTGACTCTTGCTAGCCCTGCCATTACCCACAACAGCCCTTTTGGCTTGTGTCGGAGCATATTCAAAGACGGGTAGCCCGTTTTTCTTGGCGGCCAGCAAAGCCGTACCGCGGGCCATGCCTAGTTTGATGGCACTCTGCACATTTTTACTGACATATTGCGTCTCTACCACCAATACATGCGGACAGTACTTCTCGATCAATGTCTGGATGCTGTTATAAATGATCAGATAACGATCGGAAAGCTTAAGAGAGGCTGGTGGACGGATACAGCCGTAGTCGAGAGGCTCTATCGCATTCCCATCAATTTTGATAATGCCATAGCCGCACACTACCGTTCCGGGATCAATTCCAATAATGACTTCTGCAGATGACATGCTAACTACTTTTTTGCCTGTTGATCTGCATTCCGAAAAGGTCAAAATGGCCGCTGGAAAGGTCCTGCTGGTCTTCTAAAAAGGCGCCTCCATCCTGCTGGATGAAAAATGAAGGATGCTCAGATTTTTCCGGAGCTTGCTGCGGAGTAATAGCCAGGCTAGCGAAAGAAGGTGCGGTATTTGCATGAGCATTGCCACTAATGAATGAACCAAGGTTCGATAAGATATTCTGCATTTGATAGTGTTTCTCTTCCACCTTCTGCAGTTGACTGATCCGATTTTCACATTCCTGCCATCTGTCGTGCACTTTGTAATATTTTTCTTCCCATTTGACATTCTGCAGTTCAAAATTTTTTACAGTATCTTTCAATTGATCCTGTAGGCGGCTCTCATTGCCTTGTCGTTGGTCCACCGTCGCTTGCAACTGCAATGTCTGTGATTTGTAGCTTTCGATTTTATGTAGATTGTCATTGAGCTGAAACTGCATCTGCTCGATTTTCTCAGTCAAGAGCGTTGCTTCTTTAACTTTTTTCGCCAGATGTTGCTGAGCTATTTTTAAGCAAGATTCGGCTTCTTCCCTTTGTGTCTTTAATGAATGAAATTCTGCTTCTACCCTCTCTTTTTCTTGTTGCAATATAGAATACTGATCCACTTTTTCATTAAACAGTGACAGTTGTTCCCTCAGCGTCCTTTCCATTTCATTGAGCTGGCTTTCAGTTTTAATTCGCACCTCTTGCGCTTTCTCGAACAATAATGAAATCTTCTTCCATTCTTCCTGTAGGCTTTCATATCTTTCTTGAAGTGATTTTTTCTCCTGCTCCACATTTTCGAGACGCTTGATCTGCAGCTTAAGCTCGCTGGATTGGTTTTCTTTTTCAATCAAACTTCTCTCTTTTTCGAGAAGCAGCGTTTCATTCGCCTTGTTGCTTAGAAGCTGATCTTGCAATTTGATCTTCAATTCGATGAGATATTTCGATTGATGGTTGATATGGGTATGCAAATTAAGAATCTGGTGCTCTAGATTTACTTTCTCTTTCATCAATTCTGCACACTCTGTATTAAGATTTCTGATATGTTGTTCCAATTGCAGATTAATTGATGTCTCTTTCTCTTGCAGGATTGAACTTAATTTTTCATTAAGGTGGCGCGATTCACTTAATTCGTCACGCAACTGTTCAGTTTCCAAATTCGCTTCATTATTCCTCTCCCTCAAGTAAGGAATCACTCTTTCCAACTGCTCAATTCTCTGCCGGCTGGCCTCCAGCTCAGGAGAAAAAACTACTTCTTCCGCATCGAGCTGCTTGCTTAATTCTCTCAAGGCAATGATCTGCTTTCTGAGTGCGTCAAGTTCTTCTTCATGCTGTTTTTTTAATTGGGATTGCTCACCTTCAACCAAATCCAATTTTTTTGCTAAGCTCAAAACCTTCGCCTGCTCTTTTTGAAGCTGGCCATTCAATTGCTGCAGTCCTCTTTCATATTGCTGTTTAAGCGTGACTAATAATCTCTTAAGGTGCAAAATTTGTTCTGGATCGGAAAAAGAGGTGACTGTTTCCACTTCCTCTATTTTAGTTAGTGTCATCTTGGTGCCTATTATTAAATGTTTCTACTAGCAACCATAAGATTTTAGCCATTTTTTTGCTAGTGTCTAAAGGGAAAACATGAGTACTTTAAAAAACTTTAAGTCTTTGCAGCCCAAGAATATCATCATCCGTATGCCTAACTGGCTCGGAGACTTAGTCATGGCTACTCCAGTATTAACCGACCTGCGCCACCAATGGCCTCAGGCTAAAATCACGGCGATGTGCCAGGGCGCGTTAGGACTTGTACTACAGGAAGATCCCCATGTGGACGAAATTTTTAATTTTAAAAAGCCAAGCGGCTGGATACACCGCCATGAGCATAATGAAATCATCGAATCGCTGCGAAAAGGGCATTACGATTTAGGGATCCTTCTAACCAACTCCCTTTCCTCAGCCTGGCGCTACTGGCGCGGTGATGTTAAAAATAAAATTGGTTATGCCACCCACCTGCGGAGCTGGCTGTTGGATTTTGCCATCCCCTACCCCGACAACAAAGAATATCAGCATCAGGTAATCACTTACAAAATGTTGCTGCAACCCCTCGGCATCCCTTTGTCCCATACTCCCCCCAAGCTTTACGTCACAACCGAAGAACAACATGCGATTAAGGAATGGTTGACCAAATACGGAATCAAGGCCGGTGACATTATCGTGGGGATCAATCCTGGGGCCGCCTATGGCTCAGCCAAATGTTGGCTTCCCGAGAGATTTAAGGAGCTGAGCCAGCTCCTTTTACAAGATCCAAAAGTCAAAATACTCTACTTTGGCGATAAATCCGGCGCCTCACTGGTCAACGAGCTATGCCTTGGAATGCCTGAGAGAGTGATCAATCTAGCCGGAAAAACCACTCTTAGAGAACTGATGGCCTTCATCCATGCCTGTACAGTATTTCTTACCAACGATAGCGGACCGATGCATATCACCTCTGCCATGGGGACCCCGCTTGTCGCCCTCTTTGGCTCGACCAGCGACGTAGCCACAGGACCCTATGCCGGCGGCATCGTCATCCACAAACATGCCGCCTGCTCGCCATGCTACCGGCGCGAATGCCCCATCGATTTCAGGTGCATGACCCGCATCGAGGTCGACGAGGTCTATTCACAACTGCGCAAACTCTTCGAAAAAGCCGTAGGGTGCAAGCCGTAGGGTGAAATATAAATAATTACCTTCCATAATTTAAATAAAAAAGGTATAATAAAGTTAGAATACAATAAAAGGGGTGATTATGGTTTCTCCTTTAGTTACTTTTCCAGATCCAGGTAATCCGAATGTCTTTAAATTTAATGGAAAACTGTACCATTTAAATATAAAATCCTCATCTTTAGCTATTAATGAAGAAAAAAGAGAAGCGCTTACCAAGAAAATCGTGGGTTTATTAAATCGCTCTCAGCTAGGCGAAAGAAAACAGCTCGATTTTGCTAAAATCGATCAAAGAGGGATTGCTTATTCAGAGGAAGAAAGAACTCCGTTTAGCATTGAACAAAAGGATTCGTTCAAAAGTATTGTCCGATTTGCTCATCGTCAAATTCCCCGCTCTGTCAGATCAAGTCAAGCCGACATTCATCCCCCCAACACCAAAGCCTTGACGGATGCTTTCAATGAGCAGTTTCCATTTTTTATGTTAGTAGTCGGCGATCTGTTACAAGAAAAATCCTCTGCAGGTCCACAAATCCATAATGAACTCCTCTTGCTGCAAAAAATGTTCACTGCAGCTCAATCTAAAAAGGACTTTGGTGATTTTCTTAGCCGGCTAAATAAATCCAACTTTGTCGCTATGATGGAAAAAACATATGTCCCCAGGTATTTTGTCGATGAGTACAAACAATGGATCCGAAAGCTCAATTGTTCTGTCCCAATCACCCTAGAAGAGGCTTCCCAAAATATAAGCATCCTTATCCAAAAAAGTGCAGTCGCGGATCTACTGCCCGCAAATTTTAAAAATCTGATAGATAGCATGGCAGAGGCACAATCAGTCGGAAATCTGCGTAAATGCTTTGAAGAATTGGAAAATCTTGTTTCAACTGAAGACATTCCAAAGCATTTATATGACAAATTAAATAATCTGATGAACACTATTCATCATGAGCTTGATCGCCTTCCTAAGACTTTATCAGCCCGTGTGCAGCAAATTAAAATCCCCGCCCATTCTAAACTGGGGCTTTTGGCTGAAGGATTCAAACACATCTTTGTTGGATTTGCAGAAAAAATTCTTAGCAAATTTACAAGGTCGATGTCAGGACATAATCCCCAAAATACCGATCCAAAACTTACCCATGAACATCTAGATTTCGATGGTAAAAAAATTGGCAAGGAAAGAGTCCTTAGATATGACACCATTCCACAGCTCATTAAATCCAAAGAAACAGAGCTCGATTATCTACTAAAACAACCTAAAATGAATAAAATACATATAGAGGCTTTGAAAGACGAGATATATCGCTATAAACATTACCATGCAGGCAAAAACTGGGTGACTTCTAACACACTTCGGGAAGATTTTCAAAACTATAAGAAAAATCGATTCGATGCCCTTAAAACAGCTCCCCATCCCGATCAATCATATATCCCTGCTATGGTCAATAGCCGCATGCATCAGATCGAAGCAGGCAATAAATCCATCGCCATCCTTCGTTCAGGCGCCATAGCCTATCACCCCGACGGTTCCAAATCATTTAACCAGATAAAAGAAAAATTCATCAAGGATTGGGCTCCTCCGGGGGTTAACGAAGAAAGATTCTTGAAAAATCCGTTTGAGATCCTTAAAAAGTCTGGTGATGCTTTAAAAGAAGACTTCTCCCTCTTAAAAAGGCACGAGCGTGCTTTGATCGATCAGATGGTCCAGTATGTCTCCAACCAAGTTGGAGCCCATCTTGTCGACATTACAGATCCGGCCGGCAACAAAGCGCCCTTCCTAACAGGTACACTACAGATAACGCAAGTGAGCATGCTCGATCCCAAAACCAAACAAGATAAAAAAGGACTGAAGAAAAGTGAAGCGAATCAGATGAGGGATATGGCTGAAATCTTCCGTATGTTTAATGATAAACAAATTGTTTTTGTAGATGGGCTGGAAGCTCCTTTCTATAGCGAACATGAAGGAGTGATCAAATTACCCAAGCCGAAAGTTGCCAACATCCCTAACGCCCAACTCGATAGGCCGCTCACTTTGTCTTGCACCTTTTTCAACATCAATGTTCATGGCAAAGACAATGGAGAACTAAAACAAATAAATAAAGAAGCCTTAGACAACCTGCAGAAAAACTTGAAACAAATTGAGCCGCTAGCTTCTTCAGGATTAAAAATTTCGCAGCTTCAAACCAGGTATAAGGCAATCAAGAACAGGATCGAAAAGGGAGAAACGACATTCGATCTGGCAAAAGAGATTATCCTCCTACAAAATGACATGCAAGGCGCCGTCGGGGCTAATTGCATGAGTGGAAAAGATCGTACAGGCTATCTGCTGGCAAGGATTGCCGACGATCAACTTTCTAAAGAGATCGATCTAAGGGAAAATCTATCCGATCAAGAAAAGGATGTAATGAAAAAGCTATTGCGCAGAGACCTCATGAGTCAAAACGGAATGGCTTCAGAAGTTGTCTGGCAAAACACTTATTTCCGCTTCCTCAAGCTAAAACGATTCCGCGTCATGGGACACAACATAGGAGAAGGGTTTGCCGGCCACATCTTCCGTCTTGGCTATCTCATCAAATCGTTGGGAGCCGTTAATTAAAGGATGAGGGATGAAGGATGAAGGCTGCCAGCTTTATCCTGTAGGATCTGCTTCTTGCTTATCTTTAGCCTTAATCCTCCGTCCTTCATTCTTTTGCCTTTCGCTCTTGCTTTTTATCATGGATTCGAAAATAATCTTATCAAAGATTTTGGTAAAATATGACCCTAGAATTAATTAAAGAAATTTTGCCGCCCGAACAGGCCGAACAGGTTTTGCGCTTTTGGCCTACTCTGATCACTGCGGAAAAAAAGTTGCTCAGTGAGCAAGTGCAAAATATTGATTTCAAAAGGCTGAAACAGCAGATCAAACTTATAGACAAGCCTGACCCCTTACCCGAGTTTGCACCGTATACCGAATATGCTTTCAGTGGCAATAAAACAGATTTCCAGCATGGCAAAAAATTGATCCGAGAAGGGAAGATGGGTTGCATTGTCCTGGCTGGGGGACAAGGAACCCGTCTGGGATTTGAAGGTCCAAAAGGACTTTATCCCACTACGATTATAAAACATAAGACATTATTCCAAATCTGCTTTGAAAGGGTTTTGGCTGCAAGCAAACAAGCCGGCTGCGACCTTTCAATTGCTGTTATGACCTCTTCGGATAATGATTACGCGACAAGACAGTTTTTGGCTGACCAAAATTATTTTGGCCTTAAATCGGATCAAGTCAGCTTCTATTCACAAGGAACACTCCCATTACTTGATGCAGAAGGGCTCCTTTTTCTGGAACAGCCCTACAAAATTGCCGAAGGACCCGACGGCAATGGTCAGTGCCTCCACAACTTTGTCAAAGCCGGATTGTGGGACGAGTGGAAGAGAAAAGGAATTAAGTATGTCAACATCGTCCTAATCGACAACCCTCTGGCCGATCCGTTTGATGCTGAACTGCTGGGATTCCACACGCGACGGAAGCTAGAAGCCACCGTCAAATGCATAGAAAAGCTGCAGCCTGATGAAAATGTGGGAGTACTTGTCAAAGAAAAGGGGCACTGCAGAGTGATCGAATACAGCGAGCTGCCTGAAGCTGAAAAGAATGCTGTTGAGCCTAGTGGTCACTTGAAATACTGCTGCGCCAACCTCAGCCTCTTATGTTTCTCAATGGATTTCATTAGTTCAGTCGTAAATAAACACCCGCATCTACCCTTACATAAGTCTTGGAAGACCTCTAAATTCGTCAATCCAATAGGCATTACTCAAACATCCACCGCACCCAATGCCTGGAAATTTGAAAACTATATTTTCGATCTCTTAGCCTACACCAATTACACTGCAGCCCTCTTATATCCCCGCAATCTGTGTTATGCTCCGCTTAAAAATTACATAGGCGAAAATTCAATCGCCACTGTGCAGGAGTCCCTTTTAAGTTTTGATCAAAAAATTCTGGAATCAATCACCGGATTGCCCGCTCCCACATCCCCTTTTGAACTATCAGCCGACTTTTATTACCCCACCTCAAAACTGCTCGATTTCTGGAAAGAAAGAGAGCCTGACTCCCCTTATGTCGATCCCTTTGTCAATGAGTAGAAAAAGGGTAAGGCAGCAATTTGTATACCCACGGAAAATATGACTAAATAGGTTACATTGACATCGTACAGCAATCCAAGAATGATGCTCCCGGCCAGCCAGGCTGATCCGAACCAGATATTAAGCATCCCATAGGCAGTCGCTCTTTTGTTAAGGCCAACCAGATTAGCGACAAACGCTCTCATAATTGATTCTTGAGCGCCCAGTCCTATTCCCCAAAGCAACATGCCCATTATCGCCGCATAGAATCCGCCTAAAAAAACAAATCCTGCTGAAAAAGCAGTAAAAGCGGTCACTACGAAGATGACACTAATACCCTTAGCGTCAAATACTTTTCCCATTACAAGCGAAGAAAGTCCTGCTACACCCATGGCAACAGCATAGAGGATTGGAATCAAGGTGGGATTAAATACATCACTTTTTTTAAAGTGAAATGCGATTAGAGGGAAATCGACAAAGCCGGCAGCGACAAAGCATAATCCGGCCACATAAATCCAATAAGGTCTTGAAAGGCCCTGAATGGCTATTTTTGGATCAATTTTTTCCATTTCAACCGGATTGGGAAGGAGTCTCCATCCGAAAAATAAGACCAGCAATGTCAAGATAGCCGGTATCAGCAACAGGGCAAAGCCGAACTGATAGCCCTCTTTGTAGTAGAGAACTAAGGCCATCAGCAAGGGCCCAATAACCGCACCTATCTGATCCATCGCTTCGTGAATGCCAAAGCCCCAGCCTCGACCTATCGGTTTGGCGGCATAGGAGAGAATGGCGTCCTTAGATGGACTTCTGATAGCCTTACCGAACCGTTCGATGATGATCAATGCAGCAGCGACTTCCCAATTTCCGGCCAATGCCAGCAAGGGTACAGCTAACACATTGATCGCATAGCCTACAAAAATTAAAGTCCAATATTTGCCTGTCTTATCGGCTGCATAGCCGAATAGTAGGCGAAAAGCATAGCCGATCCACTCGCCAAATCCGGAAACAATCCCGACGACAGCCCCCGTTGCACCAAGGACTGCAAAAAATGGTCCTGTAATACTTCTCGCACCTTCATAGGTTATATCAGCAAACAAGCTGACAATGCCCATCGTGACAATAAAATAAACTGCCCGTCTTTTTAGTAAAATCTCTTCTTTCATACTTCCTTTTTTAGCAAAGAAAGAAATTTATTAAAATGATTAATTTGTATCCGTTCACGGGGTGGGGGGAGGGTAGCCGTTGCCGCATCGCGCAGCGGGCGGGCAACGACTACCCACCCCCACCCCGTGAATGCTTACATTTGATGAAATCTAATTATCAGAAAGCTCTTCCATCTTCATTATCTCCAACACATCCTGAGGTACTAACCCGATAGGGATGGCATATGTGTAGGTAGAGCTCGAAGCGAAAGCGGAGAGCGGCCGATGATAGCCCTTATGCCGAATGAATATAGAACGGTCGCCGCCGAACTGGTAGTTCCAGCGTGATCGGTAGACACAGGTCTTGTTGTTGACACAATCAGCATCCCAATGCATGTGGAAGGGGATTTTCCTGCCCCCTACATTGAGCGAAGACCACCCCTGATTGTTGGTATTGAAGTTATTTAAACAGGCAAAAATGCTGAAAAGGGTCTGGTCATGGCGGGCCGATCCAAAACCCATGCTAGCAGTCCCATCATCGGCAAAAAGGCTTATGTTGGTTGTAAGGTCATACATGGGCTTAATATAATTATCCCATACATCTCTAGAAAGGCCTTGGAAGCCGGCATCGATCATAGGCGTTTTAGGGTCCATTATCTTGAGCTGTTCTTCATGCGTCAGCTTTAAAACAATATTTTCAACTGCAGTCATGGTGATTCGCTCTTCTATGTTATGGGGAGCGATATTGATGATGAAGTAGCCATTTTCCTTGATATGGCGGAAAAGGTTATCTGGCGTGGCAAGGACAGTGGATCCAGCATCCACATAGAGGAAATAGGGAAACAACTCTGCAGATTGTTTAAAAGCTACCGGCTTCCACAAATACCACCCTCTGACAATTCTTCCGCCAGGATGCGTTTTAAAATAGGTGCAAATATGAGGATGTCTTTTCTCAATCGGATAGACCTTCACTTTTTCTATATTTATTAAATACTCTAACTGCGGGTCTGACAATCCAATATCAAAGATTGCAATCTGATCTGTCCCATTGAAGTCTTCTTTATGGATGCTTCCAATCAGATTCATTAATAACGGAAAATGGGCTTCATCAGCTACTGTGCAGTAATAATGAAAGACTTTCTCTTCTGCCGACAAAGAAATCGACAAAAAAACAGATAATAGGAAACAGATAACCTTTCTCACATTATTCCTTTAAAGTGATTTAATGCAGTCCTATCGTAATTAACACATAAAAAAAGTAGAACAGGGTCAAGATCAGTGCGATCAATCCAAAAATCGCAAAACGTCGTGTTTTCTTAGTTGGTTGTTTATCCAAAAATACTGCCCAGATCATCAGTCCAAATCCATAGATATACATGATGATATAGATAATAAATGTGGTGAAATCCATCGCCTACTCCAAGTCTGCGAAATTATTGACTATTAAGCGATTCATCGATGAGATGCTTTAAATCATTTCTTGTTGAAACATTTTTTAAATGTCCATTGCCATTGAAAGCATTATAAGCATCAGGAATATTCACCTGCTGTTCCATGACAAAGGCGCCGAGGTTATGTAAAATATCTCTTAAATGATTCAGTCCCCGAGCACCTCCACTGAGGCCTGGCGACGCGCTAATGATAACAAATCTTTTTCCTTTGAATGCTTCGCGAGATGGGACTCCCTGTTCAGATCTGGATGCCCAGTCAATGGCATTTTTAAGGGCAGCAGAAACTGATCCGTTATACTCAGGAGAAGCAATAATGATCACCTGATTTTGAATCATTAAGTCGCGCAACTTCCTGGCGTTCGCAGTCATTTTTTCTTTTTTTTCAATATCAGCATCATAAATCGGTGCGATATAGTCCTCTAAATTGATGACTTTGACTGACGCTCCACCCTCTTTAGCAAAATAGGCCGCTTCTATCGCCAATTTCTTGTTCACGGAATCCCTTTGCAGGCTTCCGGCAAACACCAGCACTTTCACATCAGCTTGCAGATTGACTGATACTAATAAAGCTAAGATTGATATCCACTTGTACACCGGTTTCTCCTTTTTTAGGCTAATTTTACGAGATCATAAAGTATTAATCAATCCCATAAGTAAAATTTAGGTTCTTTCAATATTGATCGAGTAATATTCTTTGAGTAAGGTCTTATCTCGAAACAATAGTAAAACGATTTCATGTTATGAGTAAGGAAGTGTGCAGTATAGTGAGAGCACCCAAGCTCTACCTTCTACTCTCTTCTTCCAGCCCTGCCCACAGATCTATGGCATATTTTTGAAGGTCATTGTTTAGTGCAGGAACAATGTGAATGAGGAAGTAGTCTTTCTTTTCTCCTACATGCTCTGTATCGACGAAAGCGATTTTACCAGATCTTGTGAAAGGCTGATTACGTGGAAAGGCATCACACCCGCCGACAGCATGCAAAACCGTACAAAGCTCTTTCAAAATTTCTATATCCATATTGTAATAAAGGTTTTCCAATTCCCCTTTTGGATCATCCCAATCATAAACATCCATGTCTTCGACTATAAGAAAATATTTTCGATATGAGTGACGTGAATCAATACTGTAGATCCATTTTTCCGGAACAACAAGGTGTTTGCACTTGTGTTGCTGGATTGCCTGACGAATTTTTTCTGCTCCTTTGAGTCGTTTGAGAAAATTGTCATTTTCTTTTTTTGTGTGTTTTTTACCTGAGAATTTTTTAATCAAATAACCTTGAATAGCCGGGTGAGCAGCAACCATTAAGAGTTGGTGCCCTTCTTTGACAGAAAACCCTTCTTTCCGAAGGCTTGATGGAGAACGGAAAATTGATAATGAAGTCAAAAGGGTATTAAGAGGTGTTTGTAATGGATGATTGACAGGAAGAAAGTAAATGTCAAGGGCACGCTCAGTCTTTCCACGGAAAAATATATCATGACTCGCTTCCAAAGTAGGTGTCAAAGAACAGACAAAACAAAAAGAAAGAACGTAAAGAAGTATTTTCATGCATCACCCTAGATTAATCGGATTGTACACAATGCAAAATTTTGATCAAATGGAGAATAAGAATATGGGACTGGACTTATTTTAAGTTCTTGATAGACAGATTTAACATATTTTTTCCGGACTTTGCTTAGAAAAGGAAGAATATACGTCATAAATCCTTCCCTTTCTTCCTCCTCCCAACATTCAGTATCAATAAAAGCAATTTTGCCGCTACGGGTTAGTGGCACATTATGCAGTCTGGAATCCAATCCACGAAAATGAATAAGGACTACACAGAGCTCTTTAAGTATGTTTAAATCAATGTTATAGTATTTTCTGGCTACATCTCCCTTGGGATCCTTGCCTCCGCTATAGATGTCCATATCTTCTACGATTAAAATATATGATTTTTCATTTGTAATAGGGTCTGAGAATTCTTTAGGCAATAGGTAGAGCCATTTTTTGGGAGTTAAAATATGCTGCAGATTTTTTGATCCAATAAAATCGGATAAAGCTCTGGCACCGGAAATTCTGGTCAAATAGTTTACTAGCTGTTCATGGTGCGATATGTAATCTTTATGTTTTTTGAATAGGTAATTTCCAATAGATGGATGCTTCGCGACCATCAGACTGTTTCTGCTGTCTCTTTTCATGGTCTCAAATCCGGCTTTTTTAAAATTCTTCGTCGAAGAGAACATTTTCTTATCTGTGAAGAGGCTTTTAAGCTTATCCTGAAATGGATGATCTTCAGGCAACAAATATTCTTGGGAGATATTTGTATTATAAGTATTGCAAAAAAGAGGTTCACAGCTCAAGCAAACAAAAAGAAAGGTCAAACAAAATTGTACGGCTTGGCTTTTGATACGCATGTTTGCATTTTCCTTCGATTATTTAAATCTAGAATCGGTAGTTGAATATGTCGTCCATTGTGATGATCCGGTCAAAATAGGCACGCGCCAGCAATGCATCGGTTGCTCCGCTTGCAGTGATCAACACTTTTTCAATAGTCTTACTTCCAGAATCAGGCATCAATCGTAACTTTTTTTCGAACTCCTCAATAACTTCAACTCCAGTCTTATTCTGAGTATACTTGATTTCGCAGATGGTTAGGACATGGTCCGCTCGGTCGAATATGAGATCAATCTGATATCCTGCTTCCTCTTTTATCGTTGTACGATTGAAGAATGAACCACTCTTGTAGCGCACTGCGGAGAATCCGATAATAGAAGCAATCATTAAGCTATGCTTTCGACAGAAGCGTTCAAATGAAAGTCCTAGCCATTTTTGGTAAGACTCTTTGTTAAGTGCATGCATAGGGGTGCGATTATAATCTCCTTGATTGATCCGTTTAGATAGAGGAGAAACAAATTTAAAATAAAACCTGAGATAGCTGTCGGCAATGCAATAACGAATCAAATTGCTGTTACTCTCTACTTGATAAGGTTGGTAACGTTCAATAAATCCACACATCTCAAGGTCCTTTAGGACATTGGTCAGGTTTCCTCCACCCTTAGTATGGAGATATTCTTCAATCTCTTTTTTACTGGCAAATTTTACCTGACTTAGATAATCCACGATGTCCTGGTAATGGATATTGGTCGCAAAACTACTAATAAAAATCCGATTTTTCTCGTTGCTGAAATAGCTGTCCTTTTTGAAGCTTTCTTCACAAATTCCAATCTGAATCGAAGAATGTTTGTTTAGCCGCTTTAGATATTCTGGGATACCACCAACAGTCAGATAAGCATCCATCACCTCTCGGTGCGATCGGTTTTCCAGGAATTCGCGGACTTCACGCAGAGAAAATTCACTCAGATTGATTTCATAAATGGATCGATTATAGAGTGCTTTAGAGTGGATTACCTGATTTCGCATAAATGAAGGCGATGACCCACAAAGGACTAGTAACAGATTGGGATTATGTCGTAATCTGTTATCCCACACATACTTTAAATCAGAAATCAGTTCATTTTTATATTCCGCTAACCATTGTAATTCTTCGAAGTAAAGAGTCCATTGTCCAGTAGAAATCTTGCTTGCAATGAAATCGAATAATTCTAGCCATGTGTTAAACTGCAGGCTAGTGATATATTTATCGTCCAGAGCCTTGGAAAGTTGGTAAAGAACTCGGTACATCTGCGCTTGAGTGTTACCTTCTTCTACACCCTCGAGTTTGAGCAGGTTCCGCTCATGCAAGGTGTGTTCTATCAGCTCTGTTTTTCCAACACGTCTCCGACCATAAACAACAAGTATACTAGCTTCCCCTGTCAGAGTGGATTCTTTGATATACTTTTGTTGTTCCTTTCGACCAATAAATCGAAGATTTTGTTTTGACATTTATTTCTCCATGGCCAGATATGATCATATTATGTACTATCTGGCCATAAAAGTCAATATAAGTATGGCCAGATATATTGAATTTTAGTCATATCAGGCCCAAAATATAAGAAATTCAAGTCTTATTCCTCAAAAAGGGACCTATGGGACCTATGGGACCTATGGGACCTATGGGACCTATGGGACAAATGGGGATTCGTCCCATAAGTCCCATAAGTCCCATAAGTCCCATGGGTCCCTTTCTCCTCTCTCTTCTCTTCCTGAGATTCGGAGTAGGTACGAGATGCCAGAGGTCCCGTTTGGGTGTAAGAAAGAGGCTCGAGTAATGGAAGGGGTAGGGTGGTTTAGACTGGTTTACCGCAGAGCCGCAGAGAACGCTGAGACTACGCAGAGAATTTTGATCACTAAATAAATGAAGAGATTACTCTTGTAAAGAAAAAATTCTCTGCGCATTCTCAGCGCTCTCTGCGACTCTGCGGTGAATTTCTCGTACCTACTCCGAATCTCAGTCTCTTCTTTCTTTACATAAAAAATATTTAAACCTATAGTCAGAAATAATTTAGATCTAGGGAAAATAATGCCAAATGATTTTTTAATTGCAGGAATATTGTGTGTTTTACTGCTTGGATATTTGACATACACTATATTGCATCCTGAGAAATTCTAAGGACATCGTTAATGGAAAATGCATTGTATTTAGGATTTTTTATTTTTCTCCTCTTTATCGTGGTTCCAATTTTGGGACACTATATGGCGTGGATTTTTAATGATCAGAGAAATTCCATTCCCATTCTGGGGACATTGGAGCGAATAATTTATCGGATCTGCGGAATTAATCCGGCGGAGGAGATGAAATGGACCGGTTTTGCCATCGCCATGCTTTTCTTTAACGCCATGGGAATCATTTTCCTATTCTTACTGCAGCTCTTGCAAGGATGGCTCCCTTTTAATCCGCAAGGTTTTTCCGGCGTTGAACCGGCATTAGCGTTCAACACCGCTGCCAGCTTTGTAACAAATACCAATTGGCAAGCCTATGGTGGAGAAAATACCCTCAGCTATTTAACGCAAATGACAGGATTGACTGTACAAAACTTTGTCAGTGCAGCGACAGGAAACGCCGTCTTGCTAGCATTAATCAGGGGGATAACCCGCAAAGCAAGTTCTACCATCGGCAATTTCTGGGTCGATTTGACCCGCACGGTCGTTTATTTGTTTCTTCCATTCTGCATTATCATTGCACTTTTTCTAATCACCCAGGGGGTGATTCAAAATCTCCATCCCTATGTGCAGGCGACGACCTTGTCAAATGAACAACAGCTTATACCCATGGGTCCAGTGGCTTCACAAATCGCAATCAAGCAATTAGGGACAAATGGAGGCGGCTTTTTTAATGCCAATAGCGCCCATCCATTTGAAAATCCCACACCCCTCTCCAATTTTCTTGAAACCTTTTTGATCTTTTGCATACCTGCGGCAGCCACTTACATGTATGGGCTTCTCATCAAATCAATAAAACAAGGATGGATTATTTTTTCGGTGATGTTTGTTTTGTGGATCGGCGGACTCGCCATTGCACTGGCTTCAGAATATTCTCATAATCCCATTATGGAATATTCACCCGTCTTAGAGGGGATAGAAACTCGCTTTGGGGTCAATAATAGCACTTTATGGGCTGTTACTACGACCGGCACCTCCAACGGTTCAGTGAATAGCATGCATTCAAGCCTTTCGCCGTTGGCTGGGGGAATCGCCATGTTCAACATCATGATCGGCGAGGTCATCTTTGGCGGAGTAGGCGTAGGCCTATGCAGCATGATCATGTTCATTCTCCTCACAGTCTTTCTAGCTGGACTGATGGTCGGCAGGACCCCGGAATATTTAGGCAAAAAAATTGAGAAGACCGAGATGCAATGGGTGATGCTGTCCATTCTCACCCCTTGTGCCCTGATACTGATTGGATCCGGCATTGCCACCCTATTGCCCTCTGCGTTGAAAAGCTTGGCTAATGGCGGGCCTCATGGACTTTCTGAAATCCTTTACGCCTTTTCATCAGCTGCAGGAAACAATGGTAGCGCCTTTGCCGGACTCGATGCCAACACCTATTTTTATAATATCACACTTGGCTTCATCATGATTCTGGCACGTTTGGCCATCTTAATCCCTAGTTTAGCCCTGGCCGGAAATTTAGTTCAAAAAAATACACTGGCACCATCTTTAGGAACCTTTGCTACTGATAAACTGCTCTTCGCGATTTTATTACTAAGCGTCATTATCATTGTTGCTGCACTGACATTTTTCCCAGCTCTTTCATTGGGACCCATCATTGAACAAATTCTAATGCAGCGCGGCCAGGCGTTTAATTGAGGAGTCCTATGTATATAAAAAGAAGAAGCGTCATTAGTTTTGATTTACTTCTAGAAGCCCTAAAAGACTCATTTGTGAAGTTGGCCCCGCAAACGCAGTTCCGCAATCCAGTAATGTTTGTCACATATTTAGGAGCCATTTTTACAACCATTTTAAGCTTCGATAAGCCATTTTTTTTCAACATACAGATCTCCATATGGCTATGGTTTACTGTCTTGTTTGCCAACTTTGCCAGCGCCATTGCAGAAAGCCGTGGCAAAGCGCAAGCCGCCAGCCTACGAAAAACCCAAAAGGAAACTCTAACCAGAAAAATCGTGAATGGAAAGGAAATCACAGTTTCTGCTTTGGATTTGAAAAAGGGAGATCGGGTGGCCTGCACCATTGGTGACATCATCCCGGCCGATGGAGAAGTGGTCGAAGGCATTGCTACCGTTGACGAATCGGCCATCACAGGCGAGTCGGCGCCAGTCATCCGCGAAAGCGGCGGCGACCGCAGCGCTGTAACAGCCGGCACCCGCGTCGTCAGTGACAGGATTGTCGTCGAAGTGACTTCAGAAAGGGGTAGTAGCTTCCTTGACAGAATGATCAGTTTAGTTGAAGGCGCCAAGCGACAAAAAACTCCTAATGAAATTGCATTAAATATTGTCCTCTCATCGTTAACGATCATTTTCTTACTTACCGTGATGTCGGTGAAGTCTTTTGCCGATTACAGCAGCAAAGAGGCAGGCCAGGACATTTCCCATTTAGTGACAATCCCAGTCCTCATTGCTTTGCTTATCTGTCTAATTCCAACAACCATCAGTTCACTCCTGAGCGCTATAGGCATTGCCGGTATGGACAGGTTAATACAAAAAAATGTCATAGCCAAAAGCGGCAGGTCCGTAGAGGCCGCCGGCGACATCGATCTGCTGATTCTCGATAAAACCGGGACTATCACGCTTGGCAACAGAATGGCGACAGAATTTCTGCCAGCACCAGGAGTTGATGAGAAGAATTTTGCGCAAACTGCCCAGTTGGCATCTCTTTCTGATGAAACCCCGGAAGGCCGTTCAATCGTCGTCCTGGCGAAAAATAAATTCAACTACCGTGGAGAAGCCCTCCATCAAGATGGTAGCACCCGCTTTATTCCTTTTAGTGCTCAAACAAAAATGAGCGGCATTGATTTTTTAGATGAAGATGGAAGGCCGATCAGGATTATTCGCAAAGGGGCAGCAGAAGCTATCCAACAACACGTGGAAAGCATAGGCGGTATTTTTCCACAGCAGCTATTTTCTGCGATTGAACCTATCTCCAGTAAAGGAGGAACACCGCTTCTTGTCTCAGATGGAAATCAAGTTGTCGGCATCATTCATTTAAAAGATGTGGTTAAAGGTGGAATCAAAGAAAGATTTGCAGAACTGCGTAAAATGGGAATAAAGACATTGATGGTCACCGGAGACAATTCTTTGACTGCAGGTGCCATTGCAGCGGAAGCAGGCGTAGACGACTACGTAGCCAAAGCAACACCGGAAATGAAATTGGCGCGGATACGTGAAGAGCAAAGCAAAGGCCATTTGATCGCCATGACCGGCGACGGCACCAACGATGCTCCCGCTCTAGCCCAAGCCGATGTTGGCGTTGCCATGAATACAGGAACTCAGGCTTCAAGAGAGGCTGGCAACATGGTCGACCTCGACAGCAATCCGACCAAACTGCTCGATATCGTAGAAGTAGGAAAGCAGCTATTAATGACACGCGGTGCCCTTACCACTTTCAGCATTGCCAATGATGTAGCCAAATACTTTGCCATCATTCCTGCCCTCTTTGGATCGCTCTATGCCGTCAATGGGCAATCGGGTCCATTAAATCTGCTAAATATCATGGCACTTGACTCACCTTTGAGCGCCATCCTCAGTGCCGTCATCTTTAATGCATTGATCATTGTAGCGCTGATCCCATTAGCTTTAAAAGGGATTCCATTCAGACCACAACCGGCAGCACAAATCTTGCGTCATAACTTATTTATCTATGGCCTAGGAGGGATCATCGCCCCTTTTATCGGCATTAAAGTCATCGATCTCATCATTACTTCCATAGGCCTGGCATGAATCAACTAATTACAGCTTTCAAAGTTTTTCTCTGTATGACTATCCTGACAGGCCTCCTATACCCGCTTGTCATTACTGTAGTGGCACAATTTACGATGCCTTACTTAGCAGATGGAAGCCTTATTAAAAACGGCAAGCAGACCATTGGCTCAGCCTTGATAGCACAAAAAACCACCGGAGATAACTATTTCTGGCCACGTCCCTCAGCCATTGATTACGACCCAATGAAACCCTCCGGCGGCAGCAACTTAGGCCCCACTAGCAAAAAACTGAAAGCGCAGGTTTCTAAAAGAGCCCAAAAGCTTGGTCAAGAGGCACCTCATGATTTGCTCTACGCCTCAGCCAGCGGTTTAGACCCGCATATCAGTTTAGACGCAGCTTATTTTCAAATGCCTCGCATCGCTAAGGCTCGTTCAATCAGTGAGAGCGAATTAAAAAATATGATCGATATCCATTCAGAAAAAATGATGTTTATTTCTGGACCTCGTTTTGTTAATGTACTCCTCCTCAATCAGGTTCTAGATGATAGAAGAACAAAATGAACAGCCTAATCCTGATGAACTCTTAAAAGAGATTCAAAAACAAGAAAAAGAAAAGGAGCTGGGACGCCTTAAAATCTTTTTCGGAATGTCTGCTGGCGTTGGAAAAACCTACACCATGCTCCAGGATGCACATCAAAAGCTGGACGAGGGTGTCGGCATCGTCATCGGGACTGTAAACACTCACGGAAGAGTCGAGACCGAAGCATTAGTGCAAGGCCTCCCTATTATCCCTGAAAAATGGGTCAAATACAAAGATTCAATGTTCCAGGAAATGGACCTCGAATCCATCATTAAGACCAAACCGCAGATTGTATTAGTCGATGAACTTGCCCACAGCAACGTACCGGGATCCAAACATCCCAAACGGTGGCAGGATGTAATTGAAATTCTAGACGCCGGCATCGATGTATATACCACGATGAATGTCCAGCATCTGGAAAGCAGAAAAGACCTTGTAGAAAGCCTCACAGGCATTCAAATCAGAGAAACCGTACCAGATCTTATTCTTGAGAGAGCTGCAGCTATCGAACTAGTCGATATCCCACCCCAAGAGTTACTACAGCGATTAAAAGAGGGCAGAGTCTACATTGGTGATCAGTCCAGGCAGGCTGCCGAACATTTCTTCAAAGAAGAAAATCTCATGGCGTTGCGCGAAATCGCCCTACGCTTTACTGCTGAAAAAGTTGATCATGACCTTCATGGCATCCTTCATGGAAAAGGGTGGAAAACAAGAGAAAGGTTGATGGTAGCCATCAATCCCTCTGTTGCATCGGAACAGCTGATCCGCGCCTCCCGGCGGCTGGCTTTCGAATTGGATGCCCCTTGGATTGTCGTATACGTCGATACTGGAATTACACTTACTGATCAGGAGCAATCCAAGTTAAATCGACATTTTAATCTAGCACGTGAGCTGGGAGCCGAAGTCATTACAACACATGATATTGACATCACAACAGGTTTGCAAAGAGTTGCCAAACAACATGATATCACCCGTATCGTTATCGGTCGTCCTCCAAAAAGGAATTTATCTCTTTTGAATTGGTTTCAAGGCAGCTTTATAGACCGTTTGGAAAATGATAATAAACAAATCGATATTGTCATTTTACGGCAAGAAACGCTGTTAAATATCTATCAACGAGTTATCCCGACAATCCAAATGAAAGCTGCATGGAACGAATATCTCATTGCACTACTTTCCGTTGCCGCAATTACCGCCTTAGGTTTTGCTGTCACCCCTTTCATTGGATACAAATCAAGCGGCTATATTTTCTTGCTTGCCATTTTAGTCCTAAGCTTTTTCGTCCGCCCAGGTCCAGTCTTTCTAGCAGCTGCCTTAAGTGCCTTTTCGTGGGATTTTCTTTTCATTCCACCTGTCTATACAATATACATAAATGATGCAGAAGACATCACTCTGCTGATTATCTATTTTTTTGTGGCTGCCATCAGCGGCACTATGACCAGCCGCATGCATGAAAAAGACCTTTTTTTACGTAAGCGGGAAGAAACCATACAGCGTCTTTACGAAATCGAATTAGACATCGCCAATTCCACCAATTTTCAGTATCTTCGGCTAAACGTTATCTCCCGATTGGAGAATTACTTTCCCGGCAAGTTCGATATTTTAATTAAAGGATCGAATAATCAGCTTAACATGGAAAGCCAGCTCTCTCTATTAAAAAACGAAAAAGAACAGTCAACAGCCATATGGGTATACCAAAATGGGAAAATAGCCGGATGGAGTACTGATACCCTTCCATCAGCAGCAGGTATTTATTTTCCCATTAAATATGCCATTGCAACGGTCGGAATCATCGTTTATTTTCCCAGACTGGACCGCCTCCTTTCCATGGATGAAATGAATTTCATCCAGTCGGTCGCTCAGCAACTTGGCATCTATCTGGAAAGGTATATCTTCGAAGAAAGGGTACTCAAACAAGATTACAGCACACAAATCGAAAGGATGCACCAATCGATTTTCCATTCCATTAACCGTAGCTTCTATACTCCTTTAGAAGGAATTTTAAAAATCAACCAGCAATTGCAAAAAGAGTGCGGGGATCAAAATATCTGTACTTTAGCCAATCAAATGGAAAAGTTCATCTCTAATTTCAAATTCACCATCGATAATGTCATCGCCATTTCAAAACTAGAATCAGGTTTCGTTCGCATGGAAAAAAAGAAAAATTCTCTCAATGAACTTATCGAACAAAGTTGCAAAGAATTGAAATCATTTACCAATGGACGAAAAATTCTCGTTGTAGCTCAGGCACAACTTCCTTTAATGACATTCGATTTTAACTTTCTTAAATTGGCCTTAAACAATCTTCTCTTAAATGCTTTAGAATATTCCGAGTCTAGTAAGTCGGTGATCGTCAAAGCTGAAGTCACAGGAAATGAATTTAAACTCTCGGTCCTGGATGAAGGTCCTGGCATCTCCAAGGAAATCCTTCCCATGATCTTCGAAAAATTCTATCATGGCACTCCGCAAGGGCTCGGCCTTGGCCTGGCCATCGTTAAAGATGTCGTCGACATCCACGAGGGCAAAATCGAAGTCAAAAACCGCGACAACGCCGGCACCGATTTCTCCCTCATCCTACCTAAATAAGCTCGCGGCGTCTTCGGCTTGCCGAAGACTCAAAGAAGCGGTAGCTAGCTACCCCACCCCAATGAGCTTTGCGCCGTTTTCAGGTTAAATAATCACAACCCAAAAGCCTGTTTCAAGTCGATTAAAGTGATAAACGGGGAGCTGTTTGGAGGCATAGTAATTGAGGATCTTTTGTGCGATGGGAAGCTCATCTAAATAATAACCGGAGATGAGTCCTTTTGGCCTGACTTTATTATGCCAAGCCTCAAGTATGGAAATCAGATCCGTTTTGTCGTGATTACTATTAATAAAGACAAAGTCTAAACTGTGATCGGACACTTTCTTTGCATAATCAAGAGGATCTTTTTTTACAATTTCTGCCTTGTCCGAAAAGGGAGCAAGAACCTTTTCTGCTATACTGAAAATACTATTATTTTCATAAGTATCAACGCCATAAAGTTTCTCAATACCGGTTTTCTCAAGAATATCTTTCATGTGCAGCCCGCAAAATGAACCTATTTCACACCCTACTTTTAATCCAAGTTGAGCAATCAGCAAACAGAGCATAGTGGATTTGTTAGATAGGTCCATCTCCTGCATACGCAAAAGAGCCTTATTAGCACCTTCATAAGTAGTCATCGGGGTATTAATGATCGAAAATAAACATTCTTCAGGAAATGTTGCATCAAATTTTCTGGCAAACAAGCATTTTGTCAGCTTTGCGTCGCGTATATGGCTTTTACATCGGTTGTCATATTGATCAAAGTGAACAGGATGGGGAAAGTGGTCCGGATCCTTGACAGCAAAGGTGACCTGCCTATAGACGAACTCGTCGAGACATCCCTTTACGCTAAATAAAATGGATGGATAAGACTCCTGATCATGAATATGACCTTCGGCTATTTGGATGATTTCCTTATCTTCAGCAACGATTTGAGCATGTCTTCTGTTCAATATCATCCACTCCGCATTGCCCCAACGATGCTCTTTAGGCAATTCTATCACCTCTCTAGGCTCATGTTCATCCCACCAGGGCGATCCATACATCATTTGCGACTTATCACTGTGGATTAAATGCTCATAAATCAATTCCAAAGGATAAAGCGGGATGCATGACTCGGATAAAAAAATGAACTTTTTATTTTCAGGATTTTGCAATGCTTCTTGCAGCAAAACTTGCCATGCTTTCGCATGAATGAGATAATTTGTCTGAACAGTTGGAATCTGATATTGTTTAAAATAGGGATCTTCAATCCCCTCTTTAGAATGAATATAAATTGAAAAGTGGTCTTTTACCGGATCCAGGATTGTTTTCCAAAAATGGGAATGATTTAAATTCCCCATCGTCAAAAATAGTAGAGCAATTTTATCCATAGCGAAAAATAACTTTTTTAGTAATTGCCCACAAGGCTTATAGATTTGGATACTCCAAATAATCTAATTGCGGTATATTAGTAGCGCAAGGTCATATCGGCGGCAAATAACAACAATCCTTTCTTGGTGCCAAGGTCAAAGGCCTTATGATCCCAATTGCGGTAGTAGCCGAATTCGGGGCGGATCTGCAAGATATCGGTGACATTTAGGGAAAAACCAATGGCATTGCTTGAATAGGTACCAGAGAACCCTGAACGTTCTCCCTGCTCGTCGCGCCAGATTTCATTACGCACAGTAAAAAATCCCTTATCAGAAAATTTAAACATGGTGTAGTTAACCACGCCATAAGCAAATGCAGTACCTTTGATGTTAGCTCCGATACCTCCTCCACCGCCGAAAGACTTAACAGGACCGGCACTCGGTGTACCACCAAGCACCGCATCACGTGTCCACATGAAATAAGATTCTGTCTTGGTGTGAATGTCATCATTAAATTTGTGCTGCCATGTTCCAACCAGATAATTAAAGTTGTCATGGCCAAGCTTCTGGCCATACATGTGGAATCGGCGGAATCTGGAACTATTAATGTCATTTAAGACCAGATAGATGGAATCCTTATTGCTATCTGATACCCAGCGAACTCCAAACATCCCTGTGGGAACAGCTCCCTTATACCATGGGGCCATGTCTGTACCCGCATGTAGGGCGGCTTGGACTGTCCAATTTTTATTTAACATGACAGTGAACATAATACCCGTTTGTGTATAAGTATCGAAAGTGAAAAGCAATGAATGGCTTCCCATATAGTTGTCAGGTGCAAATTGAGTTTCGATATCGGGACAGGCAATCCATCGCCCAATACGGACAATCATTCCTTGCGCCACCTTGGGTGTGTAAATATCAATATATTGTTCCGTAAAATCATAACCATATAGATTGTTCTTCTCAAGCAATTGCCAGCTTGTCCAACCGCCGGCATTCATATAGCGGTAATCAATACCATATAAGAATGTTGAGCGGAATCCCCAGTCTGCATGGTCAGTCTGTACTGAATCAACCTGTCTTTCTAAACGGAAGACATATTGATCCAACTCAAATTTGTTGGGGACAAGCCAGTAGGAAAAAGGGCTATTTGATTTTTTACAATTACTGATATTTCCCGAACCATTAAACCATCCGTAAGCTCTTATTCTATTTCTCTTCATAGCATTGCCTAAAGGCGATCTATAAAGAACTTTCATCAAGGGCCAAACAGTATCATCTGGAGGTACACCTACCAATGGGGAACCCTGATATTCACCAGATGGGAAGGGAGGTGATGCGAATGGAGCCGGCAAAGCCCTACGTTTTGGCTCCTCTTTTTTTTCTTCCTGACCATTATTACTAAGATCGTCAGTGGATTTTCTTTCAATGCAATAATTGTTTTCTTCACCAGACCAAACAGATCCCGCAGAGTAAAAACAGAGCGAAAATGCAGTCCAAAGAGCTTTTGTCAAATAAATGCGCATATAAACAAACCTTCAAATTTTAGTAAAAAATTAATCTAAGTCATTAGATCCAAAAAATCAATAAAAAACAATGACTCAAGAACGC
Source organism: Chlamydiota bacterium (assembly GCA_013287815.1). GTDB lineage: Bacteria > Chlamydiota > Chlamydiia > Chlamydiales > Parachlamydiaceae > JABDDC01. The sequence goes on along the minus strand of JABDDC010000004.1, from coordinate 4,147 downwards.
GTCGCCGAGACTACCATTCACCATCCCTCCTCTCTTTCTTTTGTTTGACTTAATATTTTAAATTGATATCCTCGAAATATGACGACAAAATTATTTCCATTATTTAGTTATTTTGCTGCGCTGATGAAAAAGTCCAATGGTGCCAATGGACATAAGGTACTGATCGATAGCCTGCAAAAATTTTCTCAGATGATGCCTCAGGAAATTTTTCAAGTACTGGATACCAGTAAAACGGGACTCCTCGGCAGTGATGCCAGAGAGCGCCTGGATAAATATGGTGTCAATGAAGTTTCGTACGAGTTACCCCCCACCTGGTACCATTTGCTTTATATTAGCTATATCAATCCATTTAATATTTTGATAACCCTTCTTGGAGTTATCTATTATTTCCTTGGAGATACTGATGGCACCATTATCATTGCATCGATGGTTACCATCAGTGTAGGCATCAGGTTCTTTCAGGAATATCGATCCAATCGCTCTGCCGAAAAACTCAAGGCCCTGGTCAGTACAAAAGCGACAGTCATCCGTCGAGGCGAAGAGAATTCTCCGCCGGTTAAATTTGACCTTCCGATACAACAGATTGTACCAGGCGATATTATCTTTCTTTCTGCGGGGGACATGCTACCTGCAGACTCGTACCTCATTTCATCTAAAGAGTTGTTTGTCAGCCAATCAGCACTGACAGGCGAGTCGATGCCAGTTGAAAAATTCGACATTCCATTTGATAAGACCGTCAATAATATGAGCCTTCTCGAGATGCCTCATATCTGTTTTATGGGGACAAACGTCCTTAATGGTACAGCCACAGCGGTCGTGATAGCAACAGGAGATAATACATTTTTCGGATCGATGGCAAAGAAGATTTCCGGTTATCGGCCCATGACCAGCTTTGATATAGGCATCAATAAAGTTTCCTGGCTGTTGATTCGGGTAATGTTTGTCATGGTCCCAATTGTTTTCCTTCTCAACGGCGTGACTAAAGGAGACTGGTTCGAATCTTTCTTATTTGCCCTTTCTGTAGCTGTTGGTTTGATTCCCGAAATGATGCCTATGATTGTGACAGCAAACCTGGCTAAAGGGGCTGTCAAAATGGCTAAAAGCAGGGTGATCGTCAAAAGACTTAATTCGATCCAGAATTTCGGTGCCATGGATGTTCTCTGCACAGATAAGACGGGCACATTGACACAAGACAAAATTATCTTGGAAAAGCATTTAAGCCTGACTGGAGACGAAGATGAAGAAGTTTTAAAATATGGCTACCTCAACAGCTATTATCAAACCAGCTTAAAAAACCTATTGGACATTGCTGTCCTGGAACATGTAAAATTAAAACAAGTCCTTCGTCTGGACGAAGCCTATAAAAAAATGGACGAAATTCCTTTTGACTTCATCAGACGCAGGATGTCCATTATCGTCGAATCAGCCCCGAATAAGCATCTACTTATCTGTAAAGGAGCGGTGGAAGAGATCATGTCTGTCTGCACACAAGCTAAAATCAATTCTGAAATTGTTCCTTTCACCGAAGACCTAAAAAAGCAAATAGTAGCTATCAAAGACGATCTGAATGAAGATGGACTGCGCGTTTTAGCTGTCGCCTATAAAGAAATACCCGCTGAAGGTACTTTCGAATATAAAGCCAAAGATGAATACTCTCTTGTCCTAATGGGATTTTTAGCCTTCCTGGATCCACCCAAACAATCGGCCGAAGAAGCCATCAAAGAACTGCAAAATTTGAACGTGAGCGTCAAAGTCTTAACAGGCGATAATGAAATCGTCACAAAGAAAATATGTAAATGGGTTGGTCTTAAGGTCGATAAAGTCCTTCTTGGAAAAGAGATTGAGTCACTTAGCGATGAAGAACTCCAAAATGTAGTCGAAGAAACAACCGTTTTTGCAAAACTCTCACCGATGCAAAAATCAAAGGTAATCCTGGCACTAAAAGCAAAGGGCCATACAGTAGGATACCTTGGAGACGGCATCAACGATGCCCCCGCATTGCGCGATGCCGATGTAGGTATTTCAGTAGACACCGCCGTCGACATTGCCAAGGAATCGGCCGATATCATCATGCTCGAAAAAAATCTCATGTTTTTGAAGGAAGGTGTCCTGGAAGGACGTAAAACATTTTGCAATATCATAAAATATATCAAAATGGCTGTCAGCTCTAATTTCGGCAACGTTTTCAGCGTGTTAGGCGCCAGCGCCCTGCTCCCATTCCTTCCTATGATGCCGTTACAAATACTTGTTCAAAACCTTCTTTATGATATTTCACAAATTACGATACCATTCGACAATGTTGACAGCGACTTCCTCCTAAAGCCTCGTAAATGGGATCCAAAAGGCATTACCAGGTTTATGATCTTTATTGGGCCTATCAGCTCTATCTTTGACTACACTACCTTTGCTGTGTTGTGGTTTGTCTTTGGAGCTAATTCACCTGATAAACAGGCTCTATTTCAATCCGGATGGTTTATTGAAGGACTATTAACCCAAACACTTATTGTTCATGTAATCAGAACACAAAAAATTCCCTTCATCCAAAGCATCGCTTCCTTGCCGCTGCTCCTCACAACGATATTGATAATGGCCATCGGAATTTACATCCCCTATTCCTATGCCGGTCAAAGCATCGGCATGGTGCCGTTGCCAGCAAATTACTTCTATTGGCTCGTCGGCACACTCATTGGCTACTGCGCTCTCACACAACTCATCAAAACCTGGTACATCCGCCGCTACAACCAATGGCTTTAAAGAGAAAGCTAAACTTCCTATCTTCTACCTTCGCAAACTATTGACACAAAAAAGATTTTTTAATATGTGTAGGGTTTATTCGCATAAACCGAGGTAAAACCAATATGTTAAAATACTTCATTGTTGGAATTTTTGGATTCCAGGCGCTATTCACAACCATTTCAGCGGATGAAATGGGCTCTACAAGAGAAGGTGTCAGGGAAATGATTCAAAAATTCTCCCAAGATTATAACCAGGGAAAAGTTGACCAGCTGGCCTCCTATTGGACACCTGATGCCGAATTTACATTGCCGGCCACAGGAGAAGTCGTGACGGGAAGAGATGCAATTGCACAATTCCTGGAAAAAAGATCCCAGGAAATCAAAGCTCGTCAGCTGACATTTACCTTCAACCCTACTGATACTGATTTTAGCCAACCGGATAGCGCTACTGTTAAAGGCATTGTCGAAATCACAAGCAAAGATGGTGGACTGCTGCAGCGCAATGCTCGCAAGATCGATCTGGTTAAGCAAAATGGACAATGGCTAATTTCTTCTGTCAAAGAAATAGAAGTCCCTCCTGCCCCACCTGTCAATCCTAATTTAAAGGAGCTGGGATGGTTCATTGGTAACTGGAAAGATGCCGATGAAGACGTCAACATCACCTTTAATAACCACTGGGACAAATATAACAACTTCCTTATCCAACACTTTAAAATGGATGTTTACGGATTAAATGTGATGGATGGAATTCAGATTATCGGATGGGATCCTATCGATAAAGCCATCCGTTCATGGGTCTACGATTCCGATGGGGGCTATGGGACAGGCTTATGGACTAAGAAAGGTGACTCATGGTATGCCAAATTGAATTACGTCCTTAATGACGGGTCAAAAGGCTCTGCCACAAATATTTATGCTAAAAACAATAATGGGACCTATAGCTTCTCTTCGATTGATAGAAAAGTAGGCGACCAGTCAGTCGCTTCAATCGAACCGGTTACTGTCCAAAAGGAGGACTAATGTTTAAATATCTCACATTCACTTTTATCGCCTCATTCTTCCTGGTAGGCAGCATCGACGCAGTTCCTGCAAACGAAGGGTCACTAATGGCCAGAGCCGGGTTAGGTGGTGCTAGAGGTGCCGGAGGGGTTAGAGCTCATCCAGCTGCAAGAGGTCAGGCGCTGCAAAGGACACCAGCCTTAAGCAGATCTGCTTTGAATAATCAAAATAATAAGGCAGCAGTCGCTGGATACGCTGCAGGATCAAATAATAATAGTGGTAGTAGCATAGGTTATACTTATCCTAGTACAGCCTATTATGGAATACCAGCTACTGCTGTAACCACTTACCCTAGCCCGTAGAATGATCTCTTCTATTACGGGGAGCACTTAATATTTCCGGTTTTTTAGGCT